>CAYMKM010000020.1:0-17711 GCA_964390985.1 uncultured Clostridia bacterium
CACATGTGGGGCAAACAGGCAATTCGTGACGTTACTGTACTCGGCCACGACGAAGAGACAGGATCTTTTACTACAGCTCTTAGCGAGATGAAGCGTTTTCTTTTGGGGTACGCCACAAGGGTGGATATCGATTTAAATAACCCAGGTACGGTGATGGTTGGCGATACGCTTGAATTGTTCAGCCAAAAAGTGAGTAGCGAACCGGTAGAGCTACGGGTAGAGAGTGTCAAGGATAATAAAGTACGCGCTTATGTACTAGCAGGTGATGCTACACCATATTTACAGGCACAAGCATCGGTACGAGCGCTATATGACAAGAGCTTATTAGGGCAAGCTCAAGTACACAATGAACGCCAGCAACTACTAGAGGCTATTGATAACAGCCTACAATTGCTGGATCAGTTAAGTGTCTTGGCCAGCGATGCCGATGGTGCCCTAAAGAATGCCCAGGAGACGCTTAATACCTTTGAAGCAGCTTTAGTGCAGTTGGAAGTGGTACAACAGCAAGTTCAACAGATTAATGAAGAACTTACGCGCAAGGGTAGTGTTAATGCCGGCGATATATTGATCTCTGCTTTGTTGTCGAGCATGATCAGAAAAGTACAAACCGGCGATACAACACAGGCCACTGATCTTAAGAATCTCGATGTACCAGGAATGCAGAAGCGTTTGGAAAGCATGGCTACACAGTTAACAGCGATGAGCAAAGTAGATATGAGCCTTATTGCTCAGGAGATTCGCCGAGTTCAAGTGAATCTTCCTCAGTTAAGTGATGATGAAATTGGCGATTCTCTGCAGTTAATTGATCGTTACCTTGAGGGACAGGTTTTGCCTGGAGACCGTTTGCAGTTATTAGTGGAACCGCAAGTCGATTTACAACAAAGCGAAGCGTTGATTCGCAGCGTAGTGGATGAACAGGAAGTAACAATTTTTACTACTCCGGCAGCGGTAGCCACCCCAGATGCACGTGCTACTTTGTTTAGTGTACTAAGCCAGGTGCGCCGCACAATAGCAGGTCTAGTAGCTTTAGCATTGGTAATATTGGCACTGTTACTAGATCAAGCTACACTTTTTTGTGCAGCGCGTACACTAGGGCAGCGTCCCGATATTATAGCGGCAGTCACTGGTAGCGTGTTACTAACAGGTATGTATGTTATATCTGGAGCTGGCATACCGGGCATAAACATGGGGATGGTTGTATTGGCCGGTGCGCTTGCTGGTTGGATATGTTCACGAATAGCTACCCGTTTGAGTCCAGTAAATGCTGAGGAAATTGAAGCAGGGCTAGCGTTAGGTTTAAGTATACCTCAGGTGTTGCGTGAAATAGTGATTCCTGCCAGTCGTCCAGGATTGCTGGTGCTGTTGAATAAGCGTCGTCAAGTGTTTAACTGAAAGGGGTGAAAAGAGATGCTACAGGTGCACAACTTAGTGAAGTATTACCAGAACACCCCGGCATTACAAGGTGTAGATCTTTTTGTGCAGCGGGGTGAAACAGTGGTGCTAATGGGTCCTTCGGGTTGTGGTAAGTCTACACTTATCCGCTGTATTAACCGTTTAACAAAACCAGATTCAGGCGAAATATGGTTTGACGGTATGCCCGTGCATAAATTTAATGAGCAGGATATGCTTGAGTTTCGCCGCCGCATTGGTTTTGTATTTCAACATTTTAACTTGATTAGTCGTTTAAATGTACTGGATAATACGGCTTTGGGTTTGGTGATGTCGGGAATGCCTCGACAGCAGGCCATGAAAGAAGCAGAACAGGCGTTAGTTCAAGTAGGAGTGGGAGCAGAATTGTGGGGGCGCCTTCCCAACGAGTTGAGTGGGGGGCAGCGGCAAAGGGTAGGTATAGCACGGGCGCTAGCGGGGAAACCAGCCTTAATGCTATGGGACGAGCCTACGGCCTCTCTCGACCCCATTTTGGTGCAGGAAGTTTTGCAGGTGATGGAAGATTTGGCTACCGCTGCGCAGGCTGCCATGTTGGTAGTGACCCACGAAATTTCTTTTGCTGCACGGGTAGCAGACCGCATTCTTCTTATGGATCAGGGAAGAATTGTGGAGGAAGGGAATGCCAGCCGGATATTGACAGCACCTACCTCAACAGTGGGTCTACGGTATCAAAAACTATGGCGAATACGCTACGGAGGAGTACTACCACGGACAACCAGACAAAGTGGATCGTCACCTAGTGTTGTTTCTGGAGGAACCGCACCAACAGCGCAGAACAAAGTGGATATGGTGATTTAATAATCGCGCTGGAAACGAGGGAGTCCTTTTTGATATGGCAAACAACACTTGCTGCCCCTATTACCTTTGAGGGATTAGGCGTCCATACTGGTGAGCACTGTATAGTTACAGCCAAACCAGCCGCTGCCGAAACGGGCGTAATTTTTCAGCGAGTAGATTTACCGGAGCGACCGTTGATAAACCCCCAAATGAGCGGTACGGATGGTTCGGGACGCTGCACCCGTTTAGGGAACGATGAAGTGAGCGTAGCCACGGTAGAGCATCTGCTGGCAGCCTTGCGTGGACTCGAAGTAGATAATTGCTTGGTAGAGGTGAATGGCCCGGAAATACCCATTGCTGATGGTAGTGCGGCTAGCTTTGTAGAAGCCATTGAGGCTGTTGGCATAACCCAACTGTCGCAACCACGACGTATAAGGAAATTGCTAACGCCAGTATGGGTGAGCCAAGACGACCGTCACTTAGTGGCACTGCCGTGCAACGAGTTTCGCATTAGTTTTACGTTTGTTAATGACCGCAAACACGCAGCCCTTAACGATCAATTTGCTGAATTTGCTATCAACCCTACCAATTTCGCTGCTGAAATTGCCCCGGCGCGCACTATTGGTTGGTTGGCAGAAGTAAAGGAATTGCGTCAACGAGGTCTCATTAAGGGGGGTAGTGCTGACATCGCTGTTATTATTGGTGATGACGATGTACTTACTCCGTTACGCTACTTTAATGAACCAGTCAGGCATAAAATACTCGATTTGGTGGGTGATTTGGCAGCATTGGGGCATGTAAACATGCATGTGATTGCGGTGCGTAGTGGACATCAAATTAACGCTCAGTTAGCGGCCAGCATTGCCGCCGCCTTAAAGGCAAGTGAGCTAAGCTAACCAAGGAAGGAGATATAACATGAAAGCAATTCTTCCAGTAGCCGGTGTAGGTACTCGTTTGCGTCCGTTGACACACACTACACCCAAGGCATTAGTACACGTAGCGGGCAAACCAATTCTTGGGCATATTCTTGATGCTCTTATACCTTTAGGTATCGATGAGGTAGTGTTAATTGTGGGCTACCTGGGTGAGCAGGTGGTTGAATATGTTCGTTCTACATATCCGTTGCGTGTTAAGTTTGTAGAGCAGCCAGAGCGCAAGGGCTTAGGCCACGCTATTTATTTAGCTAAAGAACAAGTGCCAAACGATGAACCGATCCTAATAGTGTTAGGTGATACCATATTTCAAGCAGATTTGGCAAAGGTGCTCGCCGACCGACGTTCGGCCATAGGTGTACGCGAAGTGGAGGATCCCACCCGCTTTGGCGTAGTAGAAATGGACGGCGGATCAATTAAGAAATTGGTAGAGAAACCAGCGGTACCGCCCAGCAATTTAGCTATTGTAGGAGTATACTATTTAACCAGCAGCCAACGACTCTTCGCCTCCTTGCAGGAAGTGATAGATCGCGATATTAAGGTGAAAGGTGAATACCAATTAACCGATGCCTTACAAATAATGATTGAGCAAGGCGAAGAGATGGGTGTCTTTAAGGTGGATGATTGGTTGGACTGCGGTAACCCAGAGACGCTGCTTTTAACCAACCAAGTGTTACTTAATAAACAAAATGGCCATCTACAACCACCTAATCTGCCAGGCTGCATTGTGATTCCGCCTGTTTACATAGCACCTAACGCCCAAGTTGATAACTCCATTATTGGCCCGTATGCCAGTATTGCTGAAGGTGCGGATGTCCGCAATAGCATCTTACGAAATAGCATTGTTAATCGTCATGCTCAAGTGGAAAATGTGTTATTGACCGATTCAATTATTGGCGAGCGTGCTGCTGTTGGTGGAACCTACACGGTATTAAATGTGGGTGATTCATCGGATATCAGCATAGCTCGTTAGATTTTGGCAGCACTACCAAGTAGCTGTCCTTGACAGGATAGCTTGGGGGAATTAAAATTAGTGCAAATGCATCAGATCATTAATATGATTTGAAGTGGTATGCGGAAAATGTGAGGGGGACAGCCGGGAATGCTGGATATCGGTGCGATTCGTGGTTTATTGCCGCATCGCTACCCCATGTTATTAGTGGATCGCCTATTAGAATTAGAGCCAGGGCAACGCGCTGTGGCTATAAAAAATGTAACAATAAATGAACCGTTTTTTACAGGGCATTACCCACAGTTACCGGTGATGCCTGGTGTGCTCATTATAGAAGCTATGGCCCAGACTAGTGGCCTAGCGTTTCACAACGAGGTGCCTCAGGGTGTACCATTACTCACTGGCATAGATAAGGCGCGTTTTCGCAAGCAAGTGACACCTGGAGACCAATTGCGCATAGAAGTAAAGGTGCTGCGGAAAGGGCAAAAGCTCAGTAAAGTATGGGCTCAAGCCACCGTGGCTGGCGAAGTTGCTGCTGAGGCCGAAATGTTGTTTAGCTGGGCACCAATATCGGCTACTTCTGCCGATTCATTCCGCGAGGGGGTGGAGCCGCCGAACCCCGGCTTTACGGGTGGAGGTGGTAACTAGATGAACTCAGTTGAACGCAAAGTAGATACAAAAGTCATTCCTATTCATCGCATACATCCTACAGCTATAGTTCACCCTGAGGCCAAAATTGGTGCCGATGTAGAAATAGGTCCCTACGCGGTAGTGGGTGAGCATGTAATTATTGGTGATGGTACGTTAATTGGTTCGCATTGCGTTATTGAAGGTTGGACCACTATTGGTTGCAACAATCGTATTTATACAGGCGCTGTAGTGGGTAACGATCCCATGGATTTAAAGTATAAAGGCGAAAAAAGCTATTTAGTGATTGGCGATAACAACATTATACGTGAATACGCCACTATCAGTAGAGGAACAGAGGGTGGCGGCGGGGAGACCCGCATAGGTAACAGCAACTTAATAATGTCAAATGTACACATCGCACACGATGTGCAAATGGGTAGCAATATTGTAGTGTCGCATGGTTCGGGTGTAGCCGGGCATGTCGTTATTGAAGATGAAGTGCGTATAAGCGGTATAGTTGGGATACACCAATTCTGCAAACTGGGGCAGTTGGTCTTTGTGGGTGCCCATAGCATGATTACTAAGGATGTGCCGCCATACGCTTTAGTTGATGGAGACCCAGCCCGTGTACATGGTCCTAATATAGAAGGTTTGCGTCGGGCTTGTTACACACCCGAGCAACGCTTAGAAATTCAACGAGCATACCGGATATTATACCGTTCGGGCCTTAGCTTGAGCCAAGCTATTGAGGTGATGGAGAACCAGCTAGCCGGGAACCCGGAAATTGATCATCTCCTTCGCTTTTTGCGCAGCGCAGGCCGGGGTATCACCCGTTAACAATAAAATTGGTACAGGGTGCACTCCGTTGTTTCCCCAATAAGCGTTTTGGCCAGGCGCTCGCCACAGCAGGTGCCTGGTTTTGCTTTTTTCAGCAGTCTGCATGTTAAAGGTGGGTGTCTAGTGAAGCGGATTGGTATTATAGCGGGTTACGGGCGTTTACCAGTAATCTTTGCCCGTGAGGCAGTTAAAGGTGGGTATCAGGTATTTGCGGTAGGTGTGGTACCACACGTAGACAGTGAACTAGCACACTACGCCCAGGTGCGAGTGTTACCTTTAGGCGATTGGCAGGGTGTGCTAGATACCCTACATGCGTGGAATATAGATGATATTTACTTGCTAGGTAAGGTCAGCAAAGAATGCCTATATACAGATGGTCCCTTTGATGATCGGTTTAGGCAAATTGTTGCGGCTTTGCCGGAGAAGAACGATAACGCCTTACTTTTAGCTTTTGTAACCGACTTAAACAGCGAAGGATTTGTGGTTAGAGAGCAAACCGATTTGTTACCATCGTTGATACCAGCTGCGGGTGTTCTTTCTGCACGCTGGCCGCAAGAGCAAGAGTGGCAAGACATTGCCCTGGGCTTTCGGATAGCAAAAGGTGTAGCTGGTCTAGATGTAGGGCAGACCTGTGTGGTGAAGGACGGCGCTGTACTGGCAGTTGAAGCAATAGATGGCACTGACGCTTGCATTAGGCGGGGAGGTCGGCTATGCAAGGAAGGTGCTGTCGCGATGAAGGTGGCCAAGCCGCATCAAGACTGGCGTTTTGATGTACCTGTTATTGGCTTAACCACTCTAGAAGCAGCTATTGACGGCAAGGCGGCAGTGTTGGCTTTTGAAGCTAATGCAACATTTGTAATGGATAAAGAGCAACTAGTGACCCGCGCAGATGCTGCGGGTATATCGTTAGTCTCATTCCAACCGACAATGGCCGCTGATCACAATGGGGGATATAAGTGACGAATATTATGATGGTAGCGGGTGAAGCATCTGGTGATTTACATGGTGCTCATTTGGCCCGGCAAATAAAGCAACTGCAGCCTGAGGTGCACCTGTGGGGTATGGGTGGCACCTTAATGCAAGATGCAGGCGTTAGCTTACTGTTTAACCCCACCAATAGCAGTGCACTGGGTTTTGTTGAGGTTTTACGCAATGTTCGTGTCTTGCGCCGAGTTCAGCGAAATTTAATCCAACAAATGGAGGATCATCAGCCCAATGTAGTAGTGCTGATAGATTTCCCCGGATTTAACATGCGTTTAGCAAAGGCGGCTGCAGAGCGTAACATACCAGTAGTCTACTATTTTAGTCCTTCTGCTTGGGCTTGGGGACGAAAACGTGCGAAAAGGGTAGCTCGTAGTGTAAAATGTATTTGCGCAGTATTCCCTTTTGAAGCCGAAGTATACCGTGAAGCTGGGGCCTGCGTATGTTATGTAGGGCATCCGTTGCTGGATATGGTTCATTCTTCGGCTAGCAAGGAGGAGTTTCTCCCCAAGATTGATCTGGATGCTACTCGCCCGTTATTCGCACTACTTCCCGGTAGTCGTCAGCAAGAGATTCGCCTTCTTTTGCCTTCTATGTTGCAGGCTGCCGATTTAATTGCCCAACAGGTACCTGATGCACAATTTGCTTTGCCTATGGCCCATACCATCAGCCAACAACTCGTCGATTACTACATTGCGTCACATCCTCAGCTGACACTGCGTGTGGTTCCAGATCATGCACACGATATAATGGCCTGTGCTGACGTGGCTATTATAACTAGTGGTACGGCAACCTTGGAGGCTGCTATTCTAGGTACACCTATGGTGATGGTTTATAAATTGTCTTCGAGTACGTACCGTATCTTAAAAATGCTGGTAAAAATAAATATGTTTGCCTTACCTAATATTGTTGCCGGCAAGAAAATAGTAGAAGAGTTAATTCAAATGGATGCCACGCCTGAGCGAATGGCTGCTGAAGTACTATCTTTATGGCAGCAACCTAATAAAAGGGAGAATATGAAGGCGAATTTGATGGCAGTGACAAAACAATTAGGTAGTGGCGGTGCCGCACATAGAGCCGCACAAGCGGTATTAGCTGTGGCTCACCATGAAGATCCGCAGCAATTTGCATTGGAGAGCTGAAGGTCATGAATATTGTTTTGACAGCAAACAGCCCCGGTGAGGTAGCGGCCTGGTTAAAGCCAGTTGTACGTGACTTGCGACAGCAAGCGCCAACGGCAAATATAACAGTTTGCATCCCACCATGCACCTTTGCCAGTGGTAGAGAGCGCGCAGTGGTAGCGGGTTTGCCTGAGGTTGATCGCATTATAGACCCTCATCAGTTTATGCGCATGCTATTGTGGGGTCGGTTTCCAGATGATTGGTCGCACACAGAGCCAGGAGTGGTTTGTTTTTTAGGCGGCGATATGCTATATGCTGCACTTTTAGGCCGGCGGTTGGGGTATCCGGCTATTGCATATACAGAAGGACGCGTGCGTTGGCCAAGCATGTATAAAAAGTTCTTAGTACCCGATAAACAGGCGGAACAAAAAGCGCTGAAGACAGGGGCAGCCGCCAGTCAAGTGGAAGTTGTAGGGGACCTGATGCTCGATGCGGTACAGCCACTTTCGGCCAACCCCATTGCGGCTAAGGCATTGTTGGGAATTGATGTTAACGAACTAGTGCTGGCTTTGTTTCCTGGCAGTCGACCTTTAATAATGCAATTTATGTTCCCCTTTTTCATGCGCGTGGCTGAAATAGTGCAAAGTGCAGTAGATGCTCCTTTGCGGGTGGTTGTCAGCCTCTCGCCGTTTGTGACAGAAAACGACTTGCATGAAGCCTTTAGTGGTGGTAACTTGCAGTCAATATCGCTGGCTGCTACTGCTAATAACGTAAAGACCTGGCAACTGCAAACGCCTAAATTACAACTTTTAGTGGTACAAGGTTTACAGTACGATGTGATGCAGGCGGCCGATGTAGCGGTTACAATACCAGGTAGTAACACTGCTGAAATGGCCTTCATGGGTACGCCCATGGTGGTGGCTATTCCTCTAAACAGGGCAGAGGAGATACCCCTAGAAGGTTTACCAGGTTTAATGGGACGCCTGCCAATTGCGGGTGCGGCCATTAAACGTAGTGCCTTGCACAAATTGGCGGCGCGGGTGCGCTTTACAGCACTACCCAACAGAAAAGCGGGCTACATGCTAATACCGGAGGTGCGCGGGATTATTCAGCCAGCCGATGTAGCTATTCCGGTAGTTGAGCTTTTACAAAATCCGCAACAACGTATAAATGTCAGTCGCAGCTTACAGCAACTGGCAGGTAAGCCCGAGGCAGCCAAGAGAACGGCTACCTTAATTTTAGATGCAATTGGTTAGCAGATAGGATGGAGGAGTAAAATGCGCAGCTGGCTGCGGCGTAATGTAGCCTGGCGGCTGATGGGTTATCTTGCCCCTTATACATGGGCCGCCCTGGTCGGTATTATTATGGTTATTATTTCGGTAGGGCTGCAATTACTATTGCCTTTTGCTTTTGGCACTATCCTGCTAGACAATGTATTAATTGGCGGCCGCGATTTGCATTTGCTCAACATATTTGCCCTCGGCACGCTGGTTTTATATGCATTGAAGGGCTTGTTCCATTATGTACAATCATATTTGTTGGCCTATGCGAGCCAGCGTTTAGTTTACGATTTACGCAATGATGTTTTCCAACATTTACAGAATCTCTCATTACGCTTTTACGAAAGCAACCGCACTGGTGAAACTATTGCTCGTGTAACCAACGATATTACGCTGGTACAAGCTGGCATTAGTACAGGGTTAGGCGAATTTGTGCATAGCAGCTTGATGCTATTAGGTATTATTGTATCTATTTTCTTTGTACACTGGCGTTTAGCCTTACTTACGTTAATCACCATACCACTGGTTGGCTTAACCGTGAACATTTATGGTGGACGTATACGCCATTTTACCAGCCAATTACAAGAACGGGTAGCCGATATCAGTGCACAATTACAGGAGACGCTAACTGGAATTCGCATTGTGAAGGCTTTTACCATGGAGGAAGATGAGCGACGCCGCTTTGCTGGCAAAAATGAGCAAACTTTTCGTGCCGGTATGAAGTCTGCGCAGACTATGGCGGTGTTAATACCAGTGGTAGAGTTATTGATGGTAAGCGGCATAGTGTTAGTTTTATGGTACGGTGCACAAGAAGTAGTGGCCGGGCGGCTAACCACTGGTTTGCTTACCACATTTATTACTCTGTTGGCCATGGTAACGGCACCTTTAAATGGCTTCACCCGCTCTATTTCGCAATTGGAACAATCTTTAGCTGCCGGGGATCGCGTCTTTCTTCTATTGGATGAAGAAGTAGAAGTAAAAGAAGTGCATCGGCCCCGTGAGCTGCGTTCAGTAAAAGGGCGGGTAGAGTACGAAAATGTATCGTTCGCCTATAATGCAAATGAGCCAGTGTTGCAAGATATCAATTTAGTTGTTGAACCGGGTGAGGTAGTAGCTTTAGTAGGTCCTAGTGGCGCGGGTAAATCGACCATGGTAAACCTATTGCCGCGTTTTTATGACCCTACCGCTGGACGTTTATGCATTGATGGCATCGATATACGTCAACTTAGCTTGCGCTTTTTACGCTCGCATATAGGTCTTGTGCCCCAAGAGACTATTTTGTTTGGCGTAAGCGTAGCAGAAAATATTCGTTATGGTCGTCCGGCAGCCACCCGAGAGGAAGTAATAGAAGCCGCTCGCACAGCCAATGCGCACGAGTTTATTACCCATTTAACTCATGGCTACGATACATTGGTAGGAGAGCGGGGAACCTTGCTCTCTGGTGGGCAAAAACAAAGGGTGGCTATTGCCCGGGCCATTTTGCGCGACCCGCGCATTCTTATTTTAGATGAAGCTACATCAAGTCTAGATACGGAATCAGAAGGGTTGGTGCAGGAGGCACTAGAACGGCTGATGAAGAATCGCACTACATTCGTAATTGCTCACCGACTCTCTACTGTAATGCACGCCAGTCGTATTTTAGTCTTGGATAACGGGCGCATAGTAGAGGCTGGTCGGCATAGTGAGTTATTAGAGCTAAATGGTGTTTATCGGCGGTTATATCATGCACAATTCCGCGGAGAACTAACTTAGTAAGGAGGCCAGCATAGGCATGGGAGTATCTGAACGCGCTAGCGAAAGCGATACACGTCTACTTATTATTAGCAATGGTCATGGTGAAGACACAATGGGCGCCCTGTTGGCTAAGACACTTAGTGAACAAGGCTGGCCTGTAGCCGCTTTTCCGCTGGTAGGTATGGGTCAAGCTTATCGCCGTGCTCACGTGCCTGTATTGGGTTTTCAAGGAGTGATGCCCTCAGGGGGGTTCATTTTAGAAGGTAACGGAGCATTTATACGCGATGTAAAAGCGGGATTACTCCGCCTCACATGGCGGCAAATTCAGGAGCTGCGGAATATACGCTCTTCCCATGATTGGGTGCTGGCGGTGGGCGATATATATCCGCTAGTTTTAAGCTCTTTGTTTATGCGCAAACCTTGTATTTTTATACCCACTGCTAAATCTGATTATATCCGCGCTCATTTTAAATGGGAGATCGCCATAATGCGGCGTAATTGTCGAGCGGTGTTTCCCCGTGATCTACGTACTACAATTAGTTTAGCCAGCCATGGTGTACCAGTGGAATACTTAGGCAACTTAATGATGGATGCCCTCAATTTTACCCATGATGATTTTGGTTTAGCTGGGCAACCAGCAGTAGCTTTATTGCCGGGAAGCAGAGAACCAGAAGCGTACGCCAACGCTCTTATGGTGATGGAAACTGCAGCATTGTTAGCAGAAGATACGGGAGATAATTGTCCGGCATTTCTGCTGGCCTTAGCTGGTAGCCTTTCGCAAACGCGTTTAGCAGCAGTGTCCCGCGAACACGGTTGGCAATGGGAAGCGCCAAATGAAGTAGAAGCTGATAGCGGCATTTGCGGATGGATGAAGCGCGCTCCCAACGCTAAAGTGATGCTGGTGCGGCAGCGTTTTGGCGATGTTTTAGCTAACTGCCAGGTAGCAATAGGTATGTCTGGAACCGGGAATGAGCAAGCAGTCGGCATGGGTTTGCCGGTGGTGACACCGCCGGGGGCCGGTCCGCAGTTTACGGCAGCATTCGTCAGCGATCAAAAAAGATTGCTTGGCGAAGCAGTGATGGTCATTAATGAAGGTCCTGCAGCAGTAGCGGCCGCAGTGCATGTATTGCTTAACGATACACAGCAGCGTCAACGCATGGCTAAAGTGGGCCAAGAACGCATGGGAGAGCCAGGAGCTGCCGGGCGAATGACCCAACGTATAACAACACTTATTACAAAAGCACCTACCCAAGTAGTAGAAAGAGGCGATAATTAGTGGCTGTGGTTAACAGCTATCGGATATTAGTTACTGGTGGAGCAGGCTTTATTGGTTCACACATAGTGGATGCAGCAGTTAACGCTGGTCACAAAGTGGCTATTGTAGATAACTTATCTACAGGTCGCTTGCAGAACCTTAATTCGGCAGCACGCTTTTATAACGTAGATATTACCGACAAAAAGGCACTAGATGCCGCGTTTGCTAATTGGCAACCGGAATATGTGATTCACCATGCTGCCCAAATTGATGTACGCCACTCTGTCCAAGACCCAGCTTTTGATGCAGCAGTAAACATTGGCGGTTCGCTGAATATTTTGCATGCCGCCAGCCAGCATGGGGTGCGTAAAGTGGTGTACGCTTCATCGGCAGCATTATATGGTGATCCGTGCTATCTACCTGTTGATGAGAAGCATCCCGTGCAGCCCATGGCACCCTACGGTGCCAGCAAGCATACAGTCGAGCATTACCTAGCTATTTATCATGAGTTGTATGGCCTCGAATACACCGCCTTGCGTTACGCCAATGTATATGGCCCGCGTCAGGATGCTAAAGGAGAAGGTGGTGTGGTGGCCATATTCACTGATCGCTTCCTCAACGGCCAGGGTGTGGTTATTTACGGTGATGGCGAACAAACTCGTGATTTCGTGTATGTCGGCGATATAGCAGTTGCTAATCTGCTAGCCATGACAGCAGACTTCAACGGCATATTGAATATCAGCACAGAGCAAGAGACTTCGGTGAACGACCTGTTCCAACTGTTGCAGACTGTGAGTGGACGTACTGTGGCTTGTACTCGGTTACCAGAAAGGCCAGGCGAAATTCGCCGCAGTGCCTTAAGTAATAAGTTGGCACAAGAGCATTTGAATTGGACGCCGCGTGTAACTCTACACGAAGGTTTGCAGCGCACATTTAGCACTCAAGCCCAGGATCTGGGTGCCTGAACCTACCAAAAACACCAGGAAGTTATGGCAGGGTTGCCATCGCTTCGTACAGAAGCACAAAAAGTCGCCAAGTAAGGATGGTCTGGTGAAATATGAGCATAAAGGCAGAGAATCTTAGCAAAGTATTTTACGGTCGCCGAGTGGTCGATGGAGTGAGCCTTTCCGTTGAACGCGGGGAAACTGTGGGGTTGCTGGGGCCAAATGGTGCGGGCAAAACCACCACCTTTTATATGATAGTAGGGCTGGAGCGCCCTGCGGGTGGGAGCATTTTCCTCGATGAGCGCAATATTACCAGTATGCCTATGTACCAGCGTGCGCGCTTAGGTATTGGTTATTTAGCTCAAGAATCATCGATCTTTCGCAAGTTGACTGTGGAAGAGAATGTATTAGCCATTTTAGAGGTGTGTGGCCTAGGTGCTCGTGAGCGTCAAAAACGTTGTGCAGACCTGCTAGAGGAATTCGGCATTGATCAGGTACGGCATCAGAAGGGCTTTATGCTCTCTGGCGGGGAGCGGCGACGTACGGAAATTGTGCGAGCGTTGGCAGCTGATCCGGCGTATATTTTGCTAGACGAACCTTTTGCTGGTGTTGACCCAATTGCGGTGGCTGATATTCAGCAAATAGTAAACCAGTTGAAAGAGCGGGGTATTGGGGTACTTATTACAGATCATAATGTGCGCGACACACTGGTGATTGTAGATCGTGCATATATCATGCATCAGGGTAAAATTCTGGTATCGGGTCCCAGCAATGAAATAGCGAACGATCCGGTGGCTCGCAAGTTTTACCTGGGTGAGAGGTTTGCATTATGAAAATTCTTCCTCGATATATTGCCAGGGAAATGAGCATGCCTCTCCTTTTTGGTGTGGGTGCTTTTACAAGTCTTTTTGTCAGTGGCGATTTAGTTAATTTAGCTAATATGGTGGTGCAAACAGGAGCGCCATTGACAGCAGCATTAAAAGTGTTCTTACTCAAGATGCCACAAGTAATAGTCTGGACATTACCGATGTCGGTGTTGTTGGCCACATTATTATCGTTATCTAAACTATCTGCTGGTAGTGAGTTAGTGGCCATGCGCGCCGGTGGTGTTAGTTTTACGCGCATTATCCTGCCTGTACTGGAAGTATCGTTGCTAGTAAGCTTGTTATCTTTCGTAATACAAGAGGCAGTGGTACCAGCATCAAACACGCTGGCTCAGCGAGTAATGGTAGAGGAGTTGCGCGGTAGTAGCTTACCTACAGTGACCAACCATGTTGTGGTTAAAAAACAAGAAGGCGGGAACTTGCGTTGGTTGCTATATGCACGTCAATTTGACAGTAAGACGCAAGTGCTTTCCGATGTAACTATAGTGAACATGGAAGGTAACCAACCGCGGCAAGCCACTTATGCGAACCGTGTTATATGGGATAACAATACTTGGTACATGGAGCAGGGTGTGACGCATATGCTTGGTGAAGATAACTCTTTCACCATGACATTTGACTCCGGACGCCAGCCAATCTCGTTAGACCAAACGCCTCGACAGTTGGCCGCTGGTCAAAAAGATCCGGAAGGAATGAGTTTAACAGAGCTTAAAGCGCACATTGCAGTGTTGCGTTCGCAGGGGGCCCAAGTAAGCGATTTAGAAGTAAAAATGCACTCTAAATACTCTATTCCGCTGGCCGCCCTGATATTTGCTTTAATAGGGGTGCCGTTGGGTGTTCAACCACACCGTTCAGCATCTTCCATTGGATTCGGCTTGAGCATCATCCTTATTTTTGCTTACTATACACTTATGACCCTAGGTTCTGCTTTGGGTCAGGGAGGGTATCTGCCTGCCTGGTTAGCAGCTTGGGGGCAGAATATAGTGCTGGGTGGTGTCGGTCTATTTCTAATAGCCCGTCAGTCTCGCTGATAGGGACCTTCAAGGAAGGATATTTTTCGCACCGGAGGCGCGGCCGCCTGCGGCCATAAAGGGTGCGACAACATGTCCGGCCTCCAACTTATTGCCGCTCTTATAATTGCTGGCGGCGCCATTGCATATGCAGGTGATCGTATAGGCCTTAATGTGGGCCGTCGTCGCCTTACCCTTTTTGGCCTGCGTCCTAAGCACACTTCTATTATTATCACTATTATTACGGGAGCTCTAATTGCAGCAGCTTCTATTGGTTTACTGATGACAGTCTCTCGCGATGTACGTAACTCGTTATTCCGTATGAAAGAAATCCAAGCAGAACTGCGGCAGAATCGCGAATCTTTGCGTACTAGTTTAGATCAATTAGGCGAGCTGCAGGCTACAGTAACAACCCAAAAAAAGGCATTGAGCACGATAGAAAAAGTGCGCAATGAAGCAGTTGAGCAACGCAATGCTGCACAAGCGCAGCGTGACAAATTGCAAGGCGAGTATGATAAGGTGCAAGGCGATGTGGAGATCTGGAAAGCCCGAGTAGCGGAGCTAAAAGAGTTGAGCGCACGTTTAGAAGATAGTGTAAGTAAAATGCAACAAACAGAGCAGCAACTGCGTCAGGATGTAACTATTTTAACCGACCAGTATCTGGCGCTAGAAGGGCAGATGCGCACAGGTAGCTTTATTTTCCAAAAAGATGAAATTGTAGCCGCTACTGTAATTACCGGTGGTCGAAGTGCAGCTAATACAGAAGCTGATTTACTGGCGTTCCTCGAAAAGGCTGATCAAGTAGCATTGGCCAAAGGTGCCCAAATCGACGGGAAAAATAGGGCCCTTACGCTAGCCAAAGACGATCATTTCTTCCAGACAGTTAAGGTGTTGCAAGATAGCAAAGGTGATTGGGTGGTGCGGGCAGTTACCTCAGCCAACACAGTAAAAGGTGAGCCAGTACAGGTGTATTTTCACCTCTTCCCTGATGAGCGGGTGTATCGCAAAGGGCAAGTAATAGCTTCTCGTATTATTAACGGTGGACGGGCCGATGCTGAGCAAGACTTGTTGGGTTTGTTACAGGAAGTGAACAGAATTGCTATTGGTAAGGGAATGATTACCACAGCTGATGGCGATGTGGGCAAAGTGGCTGGCGATAAATTCATTGATGCTGTTGTTCATCTAAAAAGGATTGGTAAAGCCGCCAAAGTGACAGCAGTGGCAACTAATGATATCTATATCACCCGCGGTCCGTTACAGCTAGAATTAAAGGTTGTACCGGTGGGCTAACCAGACTCTGACAAAGCTACCAAGATCTACAGCAAGCCGTTGAGCAGGGGTTGGTGTAGCACAAGCGAATTGTTATGTGACTAACATCTGTTAGTTGAATCTGTGGCAGAACGGGAGAGGGGGTGTGAGTGTTTGGGGGGAGGGTCACTCGCGATCACATGTGGCCATGGCAGTCTTCACACCAAGAGACGAAGCAACAGCCCAAAATAACTCTACGACCCTCCAGTAATGGCAGATAGGCAAACTGAAAACTCCAGGTGCAAGTGGAGGAAACAAGGTAACTCCAATGCCCGGACAGATAGTGTTTACTGCCTTAAGGTGTAACAGCCACCCAGACACTCTGGCGATGCCCTCTATTGTCAAAGCAACAAAGGTAGCAACTGTTCACTTATGCATATCAATAGTAATTGTCCTAACGATCGCCCACCTTCTCCCTTTTTCTGCCCACGCCACTACACAAGAACAGCAGCTCCAGCTGGGAGCTGCTGTTAGTACATGGCCAGAGGTAAACCAAGGCGATGTGAATCGGTATCATCTTACTTGTCTAACCAAACTCCACGGTGTAAATTTATATGCTAGGTTGCACAAGGCAGATAACGGCCTGTTGTCGAGTTTAGTTTATCCGTTAACAGAAGACTACTCGGTTGATGCCACAAACTACAGCCTAGAGGCAGCATCTTCTCTGGGCAAAGTTCAGTTGCTAGCGGGAATTGGCGCAGCCCACAGCCTGGATGGTTTAATGGCATATATGCGTCAGATTGGTGCTAATTACGGATCTGCTAGCAGCACCACATTGACAAAAACATTCACCGCTGACTTACCTTTGACGAATGAAGCCAAACTGCAGGCGCGGGTTGAATTAGTAGATATTGATCATTTGCGCGATTTGGCGGCCCGCAGCGATGGTGATTCAATAGATAAAGAGACCATAGCAAAGCTAGGTGTAGCTGGATCGCTGGCATTGGGTAAGGCTGGTGCCTTGCAGATTGGTTACGAAATGGCGCATAGTATTGGCACCAATATTCAAGCACTTAAATCAAGTGCTGAAGCGGGGCTAGAGTATAATTTAAACTCCCAAGCCAAAATAAAGGCTGGGGTCAACTACGATTTCAGTGAAAGTGGTACCCGCTCAGTAACCGATGTGAATTTAGGCTACGATCTAACCAAAGATACCAGCCTTATGGCTGGATACAAGCTAATTAACTTTAACGATGTAGCCGTTGGTGATTACCAAACTAATGTAGCACAGGCCAGGTTATCAATGAAATTTTAGCGGATTCATATTAAAAATGGGTTTAGCGGCACTTCCTTACCTTGACAGTGCTATGAATAGCATGGCATAATAGCATGTGCTGACAGCGTAGTGTACTTTGAAAGCACGATGGATGGTCGCTGGTGTGTGCATATGCCACACTAGAGGAAAGTCCGGACTCGGCTGTACTGGCATAAGCTAGTGCAGAAAGCTGGCGCCTGCTGAAAAGCAGGGCGGAGAGATCCGACGGAAGCAAACGGATGCCCAAGTTGGCTCCTAGTAGCTCTAAAGGGCCATAGAGACGAGCTTGCCCGGCAACGGGCAAGGTGGAACGCGGTAACCCCCACCACCGAGCAACCCAAATTATGGTAGGGGCAGCCCCA
>CAYMKM010000021.1:0-17488 GCA_964390985.1 uncultured Clostridia bacterium
CTTATAATAAAGAATTACATTCACGTGCCAATCTTCCGGTACATAATCAGATGCTACTAATAGGGCCACTTTGCGAGCTTCTCTATTCCAATTTTGACGATCGCGTAAAGAGTATGGTTGGTGACCTTTCCAAGTAACAAACACAGCTACTACTTTATTCGGTTTGGCCACCGCTTTATCTAGTTTCACTTCGGTAAGAGCATTGCGAGCAGAAAGCACACGTTCCTCTACTATCCGCAGCTCTTCAGAGGGAACGTCATTGGGATTATCCTTTACAGGAATTAGCCATATAACTAACATACCTGCGAAATAAATGAAGACAAAAGCCCATAATATGCGGCTCCACCATTTAGACAACTGTTTCCTCCCGCTAATTGGCTGTTTACAAATGTATCTCACCTATGATTCCCGTCAGGTGGCCTTTCTCCCTTCTGGTTTGTCCCGCTTAAGTCAGCAGAACTGGTTGGGCATACAACAAGGGGCTAAATACATATACTACCCCGCGATAGGGAAGGGGTGTCTGCTTTGGCTGTTGTGGTCATGAAAACGACATCCTTCAGAACGGCGTTGGAGGAATGGCTGAAGCGCGAGATAATTCATCTGCGGCATCAAGGCATAAAAGTGGAAGTTAGGAGCTGGCAGCAGGGGACCGACTCATATGTATCTTGTCGTTCTGAAACTGATAATGAAGCAGCTCAGGAAGTTTTTCGTTACCATATTGCTAACGCAATGACAGGGGTAATCCAAAATCAGGTAGAGACCTATTGGATACGTCGCATGCTTCGTCGGCACCGAAATATGACACGTGCTGATAAAGAGGAATTAGCTGCGCATGTATCAGCCAGCCTACAACAAGCTAAAGCTGATGGCGAAGGCTTACCTCGGCATCGCATTCTACTTAAATTAATGATTTACCTGGATTTACATCATGCCATCCATTTGGAAGGCTTTTTCCATTTTCGTCTCAAGGATTACCAAAAGCAAATCGAAGCAGCCATAACCGAAAGCATTCAGTGGCTTAACGTGCAAAGAGAACGCCAGGAATTTATGGATATATTACGTTATTATATGATTACCCAGGAGCCACAAATAGAGTATGTCGAGGTTTATTTGCGTAAAAATGGGCTCTTTCGTCTGTTCGATGAAGGCCGTGGTGTAATTGAGAATGATTACCTGGAGAGTTTTGTATCTGATGTGGTAGAAGGTCAAATTGACTATGGGGACTTACTAATGAGTACCATGATCACGCTCGCTCCAGCGCACATTCGCTGCCACTATGAGTCACCTTTGCCAGTAATAGAGATTTTGAAGGGGGTATTTGCTGAACGTATCACTTTTTGTCAGGGATGCAGTAGCTGTAATTTTCAGAACACAATGCCACCTGATTCGCGACAATAGTAGCAGGAAGTAGCCTCTTAGTGCCCAATTGCCAAGGGAGAAGTTCACTTGAGGTGAGATATGTATACTACCGTGGTACAGTGGGCTCTATTACCCATATTAGGTGCTCTTATTGGGTGGGGTACAAACGTAATAGCCATCCGTATGTTGTTTAGACCCCGCCAACCTTGGCGATTACCATATACTTCCTTTGTGCTTCATGGTGTGATTCCTAGGCGACAACCCCAGTTGGCTAAAGCTATAGCTGATACTGTTACGGGCGATTTATTACCTATTGATGAGCTAATAGATAAAATTGATTTTCAAGAGAATCAAAGTATGTTGCTCGATTATATCAGCGATCAAATGCATGAACGGATTAAGGTGAACCTAGGGCGTTTTCTGCCTCCGCCATTTAGCACCATAGTGACAAGTAAATTGGCTCCACATATGCAGGAGATAATAAAAAAAGAAGCAGGCGTTATATTACAGGGCGCTGTTGGTCCACTTAAAGAGATCATTCAGAAGGAACTGCGAGTGGGCGAAATCATCGAACAAAAGGTGCTGCAGTTCGATTTGGTTGATTTGGAGCGCATCATATATAGGGTGGTGGGTAAGGAGTTAAGGCATATTGAGTTGCTCGGAGCAGTGCTAGGTTTACTAATAGGTTTGCTTCAGGCACTTATCCTTACCTTAATACGTTGACACACCCAGCTAACCTGGGTATACTTTATACTAACTTAGTTTTATGGCTATGAAGAGGAAGAGTAAGCAAGGTGAATCCACAGAGAGGCAGGGTCATTGGCTGTAAACCCTGCTGGGCGCTAACCTTCTGAAAACCACCTCTGAGCCGCAGGCTGAAACGCTCAGTAGTAGCGCAGTAAGCCGATGCCGGTTGTGGCCCGTTATTGCCACACAATAAGGTGGGCAGTTTATGGCTGCCAACCCGGGTGGAACCGCGAGGAGACTCGTCCCAGGGCTTCCGCCTTTTTTATTTGTTGCCAAAGTAATTAAGCGTGTATAGGAGGAGACATATGTCTGTAATTAGTATCACATTACCCGATGGTTCCGTACGTGATATGGCATGTGGCATTACAGCGCTACAGATAGCAAAAGAAATCAGCCCTCGGTTAGCTCGAGAGGCAGTGGCGGCAAGAGTGAACGGAGTACTAGGAGATGTGAATCAACCGATCACCCAAGATGCCAGCATAGAAATAATTGATGCTGACAGCGAAGAAGGCATTCAGGTATTACGCCACAGTGCAGCTCATTTAATGGCCCAAGCTCTGCAGCGTTTATTTCCGGGTATTAAGCTGGCCATTGGTCCAGTAGTGGAAAACCGATTCTATTACGATATTGATGCGCCGCAACCAATATCCATAGAGGATTTTCCAAAAATAGAAGAGGAGATGGCCCGCATTGTGCAGGAGGACCTGGCCATTGAGCGTGTAGAGATAAGCAAAGAAGAAGCTTTACACCTTTTTAGCCAGCAAGATGATGTTTACAAAGTGGAGATCATCCAGGAGTTGGAAGATGGTCATATCAGTCTGTACAAACAAGGCGAGTTTGTAGATTTATGCAGAGGGCCTCACGTTCCTAATACTGGCCGTTTGAAGGCGTTTAAACTCTTATCAATTGCTGGTGCATACTGGCGCGGCGATGCTACTCGGCCCATGCTTCAACGCATTTATGGTACAGCTTGGCCTAAAAAGAGCCAGCTCGATGCCTATTTGCACCAAATGGCGGAGGCAGCTAGGCGCGATCACCGTAAAATAGGGCCAGAGTTGGATCTGTTCTCTTTCAAGGAAGAGTCACCGGGTTTTGTATTTTGGCATCCCAAGGGCTGGACTTTCTACCGTTTACTGGAAGAGTTTTCAAGGAAGGTGCAAGCTAAGCGGGGTTACCAAGAGGTAGCTACTCCTTGGATCAGTCCGTCTAGTTTGTGGGAGAAATCAGGGCACTGGGCACATTATCGTGAAAACATGTTCATTATTAACAGTGAAGAGATCACCATGGCTGCCAAGCCGATGAACTGCCCGGCGCATTGCCTGCTTTATAAGGGACAAACTCGTTCATATCGCGACTTGCCGTTAAAATACTCGGAGTACGGTCCCCTCTCCCGATACGAAAAATCGGGCACGCTTCATGGTTCTATGCGTGTTTGGGGCTTGCATCAAGACGATGCTCATCTTTATGTACGCGATGATCAAATTGGCGAACAAATTGCCGAGGTGTTAGGAATAGTTGATGAGATATACTCGACCTTCGGTATGCCTTATAAAGTGAAGCTTTCTACCAGGCCCGATGATTATATGGGCGATCTAGAGCTATGGAACCAAGCAGAAGCAGAACTAGAAGAGGCGCTGAAAGCAGCGGGCCTCTCCTATAGCATTAACCCTGGCGATGGCGCTTTCTACGGGCCAAAGTTAGATTTTGATGTAACCGATGCTATTGGGCGTACCTGGCAATGCGCCACCGTACAACTGGACTTTCAACTGCCTATTAAATTTGATCTAAACTACGTTGATGCGGATGGTAAAGAGAAGCGGCCGGTAATGATTCACCGGGCTATTATGGGTTCAATAGAGCGGTTTGCCGGGGTGTTAGTAGAGCATTACGCCGGAGCTTTCCCAGTATGGCTTTCGCCGGTGCAAGCCAAGGTTTTACCGCTTAGCGATGCTTATGTTACCTATGCTCGGCAAGTGGCCAATTGCTTGCAAGAAGAGGGCATTCGCGTTGAAATTGACGAACGCAATGAAAAGATAGGTTACAAAATCAGGCAAGCGCAGCTGCAAAAGGTGCCGTATATGCTGGTGGTGGGTGAAAAGGAGCAAGCCACTGAGGCTGTCGCTGTACGTCAACGAGCCGAGGGCGACCAGGGGTTAATGCCACTAGCTGAGTTTATTGGGCAAATTAAGGCAGAGATACAAGCTCGCAAATAGGTAACGCTAAATAACAGGTTGACCCGGCTTTCTCGGGCATGGTATACTCAAAAATGCATACGACGTGCCCAAGCAGAAGCAGTTGCTTCTCACCCTGTGGCGCCCTAGGCAGCCAACAGGTGTCGCACGAGCGATCAGGTGTAGCTTAATTTGCTGCACTACGATTTTGCTCAACGACGAGCGGGCTTAATGCCTGCTCGTTTTTTACTTAGGGAAGGGGGAGAACCATTGTCTAAAATGAAAACGCACCGCGGTGCTGCTAAGCGTTTCAAGGTAACAGGAAGCGGCAAGTTCATGAAGGCACATGCATATAAAAGTCACAAGTTGGAAAAAAAGAGCGCTAAACAGAAACGGAATCTCAGAAATACCGAAGTGGTCAGTTCAAACGATGCTAAACGTATTAGCAAAATGCTACCTTATAGCTAATAAGCCTTTTTTAGGAGGTTATGAAATATGCCCCGCACAAAGGGCGGTATAGTTACCCGTCGTCGGCACAATAAAGTTCTAAAGCAGGCGAAAGGTTACTGGGGCCGCAAAAGCAAATGGTTTCGTCCAGCTAATCAACAGGTGATGAAGTCCCTGGTCTATGCTTATAGGGATAGGCGTGTTAAGAAACGCGAGTTCCGTCGGTTATGGATCACGCGCATCAATGCAGCCTGTCGGCTGAATGATATATCTTACAGTCGGTTTATTAACGGTCTAAAGCAGGCTGGTGTCCAGATTAACAGGAAAGTCCTCAGTGAAATGGCGATAAATGATGCAGCAGCATTTGCATCTTTAGCCGAGGTGGCGAAAAAGAACCTATAAGGGAGGCCTTCTGTGTCCCGAAAACGTTTCCACAAGCCGCCCCGCTTTTTTGCCGTGCTTGGCCTGGGACGTTTCGGCTCCAGTGTAGCTAGGACGTTGGCCAAAATGGGCAATGAAGTTTTAGCGGTGGACATCAATGAGGAGAGAGTGCAAGCCTTATCAGCAGTAGTTACTCATGCTGCTCAGGCTGATACTACCGATGAAGCCGCTATGCGTGCACTGGCTGTACGTAATGTTGATGTAGCTATTGTCAGCATTGGTGATTTGGAAGCCAGTGTGCTTACCACGCTGATTTTGCGTAGTCAGGGTGTGAAATTCGTTGTAGCCAAAGCGGTATCCGATCCGCATGGCCGGGTATTGGAAAAACTAGGTGCCGATAAGGTAGTGTATCCAGAAAGAGATATGGGCTTTCGAGTGGCTCATAACTTGGTATCAGCCAATTTTATTGATTATCTGGAGTTGGCACCTGGTTATAGTATAGTCGAGTTAGTAGCTCCGGCTAGTTATGTGGGAAGCACCTTAAGCGAGTTGGACTTAAGGGCACGGTATGGTATAAGCATTATAGCTATTCGTCGGGGTGAAGATGTCGAAATCGGCCCTGGTGCACAAGCAAAGATAGAAGAAGGTAACGTTTTAGTCGCTATGGGTCGTGACGACATGCTCGATAACATCAATATTGGAGTACGTTAGGGTGCGTCCTGAGCAAAACCTGGTGATAACCAGTAGCCAAAACGCCCGAGTAAAGGCAGCTCGAGCATTACAGAATGGTCAGCAACGGCGTAAGCAGGGGTTACTGCTTATTGAAAGCCCAAAGCACATAATTGAAGCCATAAACAGCGGTGCCATAGTTCAGCAGCTGTTTTATGACCCTACACAATTGCCGCCTCAAGGTAGCATAGTGCTAAGTCAGTTTGATAGCAATCAAACTGAGCTGATACCTGTGAGTGCAGGGGTGTTGGCTACCCTAGCTGATACTGTAACACCCCAAGGTATGGTGGCAGTAGCTGAATTTCCGATACAGACTGATATTGCCTCATTAGCCAGCGAGAGCTTGTTATTGGTGGCTGATGAAGTGCGTGACCCGGGCAACTTGGGTACTATGTTGCGAACAGCGGCGGCAGTAGAAGCTGGAGTTATCTTATGCGCCGGTTGCGCCGATCATAGTAGCCCTAAAGTGGTCCGTTCAAGTGCTGGTGCATTGTATGCTTTAAAGATATGCGCGGGTTTACCAGCTTCAACAGTAGCGAAGCAGCTGCAAGAGGCAGGCTGGCGTACATATGTCTGTATCGGCGACGGTGCGCAGGTTTATTACTCTGTGGATTTACGTGAAAAGATGGCGTTAGTGGTAGGCAACGAGGGGTATGGACCAGCACCATGTTGGCACGAATATAGTAGCGGAACAATTAGCATTCCTATGCCCGGGCGTGTAGAATCTCTCAATGCGGCTGTAGCTGTGGCAGTTGTTTTGTATGAGGCATTACGCCAGCGTCAGATGGGGATGATCACCTAAAAACCCATCACATGGCTAAGAATCAAATCTTGTTAACGAGTTGTAAACAGCAGGTTAGTATGTTATAATGAGATCCAGCCAACCGGAGAACTTAAACGGAAAGGGTGGGGTTCCCTCCATGCTGACCGCTGAGTTGTTCTGGAAGATTTTCGAAGCAACTGGATCCGTTGCCGCCTATCTTCTGTATAAGCAGCTGAAGGCAGTACAGTTCAATTAGGTTCAGTCGATAAACATAGCTAATAGAAAATGCGATGATGGAGAAAAGTAAATCGATATAAGCGCCTTAAGGGAGTAGAGGTCAGCGACTGAGAGCCTCTTCGGTATGCAATCGGTTGAAGTTCGCTCTGGAGCAACCCGCTGAAAATAGTAGTAGGTAGGGTCGGCTTGCCCGCCGTTACCGGGCATGCGGTCTATAGGACTGCACAAGAGTGTTGCATTTATGCAGCTAAAAAAGGGTGGTACCACGAAAAGCCACTTTCGTCCCTTTACGGGAGGAAAGGGCCTTTTTTTATTATCGGCATAAAGCGAGGGAAATGATGCAAGATCGAATTAATGAGATAAAGCAAAAGGCGCTGAATGCCATTGAACAAGTAAGCTCATTGCGTGATTTAGAAGCAGTTCAAGTGGAAGTGTTGGGTAAAAAAGGTTCACTCACACAACTGCGACGCAATATGGGTGATGTACCAGCGGCAGAGCGACCAGCTATTGGCCAGATGGTTAATGAAGCACGATTACAAGTGGAGCAATCAATAGCCCAGCGTAAATCGGAATTAGAAGCGCAGACATTGCAGGAAAATATGGAGAAAGAGGCTATTGATGTCACCTTGCCCGGACGCAATCAAGTGAATGGGACTTACCATCCCATCACACTGGTTTGGGAGGAAGTAAAGCGAATTTTTATTGGGCTTGGTTTTGAGGTGGTAGAAGGGCCTGAAGTTGAGCTGGATTACTACAATTTCGAGGCACTAAATGTGCCACGCCATCACCCAGCACGCGACATGCAAGATACATTTTATATCACCGATGATTTATTACTGCGTACCCAGACCTCGCCGGTGCAAGTACGCACCATGTTGCAGCAAGACCCGCCGGTGCGCATTATAGCTCCTGGCAAGGTATATAGGGTCGATGCTGACCATACGCACACACCTATGTTTCATCAGGTAGAAGGTTTGCTGGTAGATAAACATGTGACCCTGGGTGATCTTAAAGGTACTCTTACCTTGTTTGCCCGCCGGATGTTTGGTAAACAGCGGGCTGTCCGTTTTCGTCCAAGTTACTTTCCATTTACCGAGCCAAGTGCAGAGATGGATGTATCTTGCTTTATGTGCGAAGGTGCGGGTTGTAGGTTATGTAAAAACGAAGGCTGGATAGAAATTCTTGGTGCAGGCATGGTAAACCCGCGTGTATTTGAAATGGTTAATTATGATCCGGATAATGTAAGTGGCTTTGCGTTCGGAATGGGCTTGGAACGCATAGCTATGCTTCTTTATGGGTTAGAGGATATCCGTCATTTATTTGAGAGCGACATACGCTTTTTGCACCAGTTTTAGAGGGGGATCCAATATGCTCGTGCCGATGCACTGGTTAAAACAATATGTATCAACAACCTGGAGTGCTAGTGAATTAGCCAAGCGGCTTACAGCTACTGGTTTAGAGGTAGCGAGTGTTCAAAAAATGGGTGCTGGAGTGAGTGGCATTATAACAGCACGTATTCTAACCGTGCGGCCGCATCCACAAGCAGAACGGTTAGTGATTTGCGATTTAGACACAGGGAGCGGCAATTGTACCGTTGTAACTGGCGCTACTAATGTAGCAGTGGGTCAAATTGTGCCTTTGGCGCTGCCTGGTGCTAATTTATACGGTAGTACCAAGCCAGTGACCACAGCTGCTGTTCGAGGTGTGGACTCAAATGGTGTACTTTGCGCCGAAGATGAACTAGGGATCTCTGACGATCACTCCGGGATCATGATTTTGCCACCCGAAACATCCTTAGGGATCGACGTGGTAGAGCTTCTTCATTTGGGCGATAAAGTACTAGAGATAGATTTGTATCCCAACCGCCCTGATTGCCAAAGTGTGGTAGGTATTGCTGCCGAAGTAGCGGCGTTGGCCCAGGTGAAGGTGACACGGCCGCCAACTACACCAACTGAAGCCGGATTGGCGGCGGTAGAGCAAGCAGAGGTTGAAGTATTGGCACCCGATTTATGCCCGCGTTATTGCGCCCGTATTATCCGCGGAGTACGTATTGGTACTTCGCCCATATGGATGCAACAGCGGTTGCGGGCAGCGGGAATGCGGCCCATCAATAATGTCGTGGATATTACTAACTATGTAATGCTCGAACTTGGTCAACCCTTGCATGCGTTTGATCTTAATTTAATAAAAGGGCGACGCATTGTGGTGCGCCGAGCACTAGTAAATGAGCGTATTCATACATTGGACGGCCAAGATCGTCAGCTTGATAGCGAGACACTGGTTATAGCTGATGACGAACGAGCAGTGGCAATTGCCGGCATCATGGGTGGCGAAAACAGTGAGGTGACGGCCGATACTCAGGATATTTTATTGGAGTCGGCTATCTTTTCCCAAGTTAGCGTGCGTAAAACAGCGCGCCGATTGGGATTGCACTCCGAGGCATCGCATCGGTTTGAGAAGGGGCTTGATCCATACTTAGCGCTAGAGGCTGTTAACAGGGCGGCGTTACTACTGGCTGAGTTGTGCGCTGGTACAGTATCACCTGGTGTTATTGATGTCAAACAACCGTTGCCAGAACCCTTGCAGATACAACTGCGAACGGAACGCGTTAATAAGCTTTTAGGAACCGAATTAACAAAGGAACAAATTGCGGACTATCTTGGTCGATTAGAGTTCGAGGTGAGTGTAGCTAAGGACGGCTTTATAGTAGGGGTACCTACTTATCGAAAGGATGTTATAGGAGAGGCTGACTTAATTGAAGAGGTAGCCCGCATGCATACCTACGATAAGATACCTGCCACTATGCCCGCTGGCGCAGCTACGCCAGGCGGACAAAGCAAGGAACTAGAAATTATTGATAGAATGCGTTCAACTTGTGTGGCAGCTGGGTTATCTGAGTGCATCACCTATAGTTTTACTTCGCCACGCCACGCAGATTTATTGCGGTTGCCAGCAGATGATTTTCGGCGAAATGCTATCCGCCTGGTTAATCCACTTAGTGAAGAATTAAGTGTGATGCGTACCACTTTGATGGGGAACATGCTCGATGCGCTTTCTCGCAATGTTGCTCACCAAAATAACACAGTACATCTGTTTGAATTGGGAGCTACCTTTATACCTAATGAATGGCCACCGCAAAACCAACCTGCGGAAAAAAAGACCCTGTGCATAGCGCTTATTGGCACGGCACCTGGCAGTGGATGGGGCGAAAAAGAGCGGCTCGTAGATTTCTACGATCTAAAAAGTATACTGGAACGGATAGCTATGGCGTTACGCTTAGAATTGCATGTTCGCCGGGGGCAGCATCCTAGTATGCATCCGGGGAGAACAGGTGAAATTTGCCTGAGAGAGAAGGCCGTAGGCCACCTGGGCCAGGTACATCCCTTGGTTCAAGCGGCGTATAATTTACCAACGCCGGCTTATTTGTTAGAACTCGATTTAGAGCAGCTGCTGCTCTCGGGTGGTCAACCCATCCATTTTAAATCACTCGGTAGATTCCCCGCGTTGCAAAGAGACTTAGCTTTACTGGTACCAATATCAGTAACTGCTGCCCAGGTAGAACAGGTGCTACGTGAACAGACGGGTGATATGCTCGAACAACTACGTTTGTTCGATGTTTATCAAGGTCCCCAGGTGCCTTCTGGGTATCGGAGTTTGGCTTATTCGCTTACCTTTAGAGTGGCCGAGCGGACGCTGACTGATGTTGAGGTTAATACTGCATTAAACAACGTAGAAGAAGCGTTAGCCGCTATAGGCGTTAAATTACGTCGTTAATTGTATCAAGTCACTGGGGAGTTGAAGGAAACACTGGTCGCTGTGCGAAGAGATAATGTATTGGGGGAGATGGTTCATGGTGACCGGTCAAAATGGTAAAAACCGTATTGCGGTAACCATTCTTGGGGAGAAGTTTGTCCTTAAGAGCGAGGAACCCAGCGAATACATTGAGTACATTGCGGCTACGGTAGATAAACGCATGCAAGAGTTGCAGGCGGCGTATCCTAATTTGGCACGGCATAGAATGGCTATTCTCGCTGCTCTCTACTTAGCCGAAGAGCTGGAGAGAGTTAAGCAAGAAAACAGCGACCTGCTGCAGACTCTAAGAGAGGCCCGCTGAGGCGGGTCCTATTTATTGGGGGAGAACCATTGCGTAACTTGCAGGTAGCAACGGCCCTCGCCGAGATGGCCGTTTTGTTGGAGTTACAAGGGGCTAATACGTATAAGGTACGAGCGTATAAACGAGCTGCAGCCATACTGCAGTCGTTACCAGTGGATGTGGCAACATTAATC
Organism: uncultured Clostridia bacterium; assembly: GCA_964390985.1. GTDB lineage: Bacteria > Bacillota > Limnochordia > DTU080 > DTU080 > CAYMKM01. The sequence goes on from CAYMKM010000021.1 coordinate 11,122, forward strand.
CACGATAATGAAATACAAAATGTGCCGGGAATTGGTAAGGCACTAGGTGCAAAAATAATTGAGCACATACAGACAGGCCGCATTGAAGCTTTGGAACGTTTACGGTTACAGATCCCACCCAGGTTATCTGAGGTGTTACAGGTGCCGGGAATTGGTCCGCATACGGCCAGCCAACTTCACACACAACTCGGGGTGAGGGATTTAGCCAGCCTACAGCAGGTGGTAGCCTCTGGGCGGTTACAGCAGGTAAAAGGGATAGGGGAGAAAACAGAGCGCAGTATTCAACGTTCTTTAGCCCAATTGGCTAAACAAAGTGGTAGCTGGCCTTTAGGCGAAGCTCTAGCGATTGCTAATGAATTAGTTTCTGAGATGCAAAAGTGCCCGCACCAGCAGCAAGTGGCTATAGCAGGTAGTGTGCGGCGTATGCAGGAGACAGTAGAAAATATAAATTTGGTAGTAGCTACCAATTCACCTGTAGCACTGAGTGAGTGGTGTTTACGATCTACAATTGTAGCTCAGCTGCGGCAGCGGGAAGAGACTACATTAAGCGTCTCTTTGCATAATGGCATGCTTGTTAACCTACACATGGTTGCACCAGCGTGTTTTGCCAGTGCATTGCAACATTTCACTGGTTCATATCAGCACAATGCAGATTTGCAACAATTGGCTGCGGAACAAGGGAAGTATATTGATGTAGAAGGAGTTACGGATAAACGCAACGGCCAGCGCATAGTTCCTACTAGTGAAGAACATTTATATCAAATACTTGGGTTGCCATATATCGCGCCAGAACTACGCCAAGGGCAAGGCGAAATTGTGGCAGCTTTACAAAACAACTTGCCTATGTTGGTTCAACAAACAGATATTCATGGTGATTTGCATGTACATTCGTTATGGAGCGACGGCACGTTATCGTTGCGCGATATAGCGCGAGCAGCGGCAGCCAGAGGGTTATCGTATTTGGCTGTGTGTGATCATTCTCCTCATGTAGCAGTCGCTGGTGGCCTTACACCGGAAAGATTAGTTGAACGCAATAAAGAGATAGACCAGGTGAACCAAGAGGGTCATGGTGCCCGGTTATTAGCTGGGACGGAAGTTGATATTTTAGCTGATGGAACTCTAGACTACCCTGATGAAGTGTTGGCAACCTGCGATGTGGTAGTCGCTTCATTGCATACCAATTTGCAGCAAGATGGCGTGCAAATTATGCACCGCTTAAGGTCAGCTATGAGTAATCCATATGTGCATATAATTGGTCACCCCAGCGCTCGTTTTTTTCGCAGGCGGCCATCAGTTGAGCTAGATTACAATGAGCTTATTTCCCAAGCGAAAATGACTGGTACAGTTTTGGAAATTAATTCTAACCCCCGTCGTATGGATTTGTCGGCCAAGTGGGCCCGCCAAGCTGCAACTGCTGGCGTCTACTTGGCTATAAACAGCGATGCACATGATGAAGAGGAGCTCAATTTGTTGTATGGTGTAAGCGTCGCCCGCCGTGCTTGGCTTGAACCAATGCAGGTAGTAAACTGCCTTAGCTTAAATGAATTAAAACAGTTTCTTGCACAAAAACGGGTATAGCGCATGCCTAATCGGAGTGTTAGGCTGCTGGAGGTTATGCCAAATTGGATCAGCAAACCATACGCGTGCTCGAGTTTGATAAGGTGCTCGCATGTCTAGCAGAGCGTTGCGCTTCTAGTCTCGGTAAAGATTTAGCAATGCAACTGCGACCAAGTATAAATAGAGATGAAATAGCTCAATGGCAACAAGAGACCAGTGAAGCTGTGCATTTGCTAGAATTAGGTGACCGAGTTCCCTTAGGTGGGTTGCATGATATTCGTTCTGCTGTAACCAGAGCGCGCACCGGAGGGTTACTAACCGTAGATCAGCTATTGATAGTAGCTGATACCTGCCGTTGTGCACGTTTATTGCGTCATTACATTCTTACCAACATAGTTAATGCTACCAATAATCAAGATAGTATATTGGCTTACTATGCTGCGGATATGAGTCAGTTCCAAAGCCTCGAACAGCAGATAGAGCATTGCATTAGCCCAGATGGGGAGGTTAAGGATACTGCCAGTACGGTGCTAGCACGTATACGCAAAAGCATGCGTGTGCTACAAAGTCGCATACGCGACAAACTAGAGAGCATTATTCGCTCCTCACAGGCATCGCGTGTGCTACAAGATAGCATTGTCACTATGCGTAACGGCCGTTATGTAGTTCCAGTGAAGCAAGAGTATCGTGCCGCTATGCCTGGTATTGTTCACGATCAATCGGGCAGTGGAGCCACTCTATTTGTTGAGCCTATGCCAGTAGTTGAGATGAATAACCAGCTGCGTGAATTGGAGAGTCAAGAGACTGAAGAAATTGAACGCATACTACAAGAACTGTGTACGCAGATAGGTAATGAAGCAGAGACCATTATTCGTACTGTTGATATTGCTGGCCAAATGGATATGATTTTTGCCAAAGCCCGCTTAGCCTTAGATTGGCATTGTAATGAACCTGTTATGAATACAGAAGGTTGGTTGGACATACGTCGTGCTCGCCACCCGTTGTTAAAAGGAAATGTAGTTCCTATTGACCTCTCTTTAGGGCGCGATTTTAAAGCTCTTGTCATTACAGGTCCTAATACAGGCGGTAAAACAGTAACCTTGAAGACGGTAGGACTCTTCGCACTGATGTATCAGGCTGGTTTGCACTTACCCGCCGGTAGTGGTACGCAAATGGTTATTTATGACTCAATTTATGCTGATATAGGCGATGAGCAAAGTATCGAACAAAACCTAAGCACTTTTTCATCGCACATGGTTAACATTGTAAACATTTTGCGTCGGGTTTCAGCAAATTCGCTTGTGCTTCTCGACGAGCTCGGGGCTGGTACTGATCCAACTGAAGGTGCCGCATTGGCTATGTCAATTCTAGAATACTTGCTGAATGTGGGATGCCAAACGGTAGCTACCACTCATTACAGCGAACTTAAGGCTTTCGCTTATACCCAGGCAGGCGCGGAAAACGCTAGTGTAGAGTTTGATGTAGAGACATTGCAGCCTACCTATCGTTTGACTGTAGGGGTTGCCGGCAGTAGCAATGCCTTTGCTATAGCTAATAGGTTAGGATTATCTGAAGCTGTGATTTCCCGGGCGCAAAGTCACTTAACTCGTGAGCATGTGAAGGTGGAGGATCTGATTCGTGAGGTAGAAGAAGATCGTCGCCTTGCTGCTGAAGATAGGGAAAAGGCAAAGCGCTTGCGAGAGGAATATCAAGCCTTGCGCGACAAATATGAGCAAGCACTAGCTAAATGGCAATCGTCTCAGTTGGCTCTTATGGAGGAAGCCCGAAGCGAAGCAGCTAAGCTGTTGTCTTCAGCCCGCAACGAGGTGGCAGACTTAATTGGTGCCTTACGCAAAGCTGGCCAAACGGATCAAAATGAACTGGAAAATGTGGCTCGAGAAGCCAGAGCGCGCATCGAAGAGCGGCAGGCTGATATAGAAAGTCAACGAGAGCGCGAATCGACGGCAGTTAAATCTAGCGCCACACCCGCGTTATCAATAAATAAGGGCGATTTTGTGCATATTCGCAACCTAGGTTTGCAAGGTGAAGTATTAAGCGAAGCAGATGCTAGTGGGTCAGTATTGGTACAAGCTGGTGCTATTCGCGTATCATTACCCGTTACCGATTTGCAGAGAGTGGAACAGCAGCCGCGAGCGGAAGTTCGCAGTGGCTATACGAAATTGGCACATAGTAAGTCTACCAGTATTTCTCCGGAACTCGACTTACGGGGTTTTTCAGTTGATGAAGCGCTAGCAGCAGTCGATAAGTACATTGATGACTGTTTGTTAACCGGGTTGGCCAAAGCGCGTATTATTCATGGAAAAGGTACTGGTGCTTTGCGTCAAGCTGTACGCACACACTTGCGGGAGATGCCGCAAATACGTTCATTTCGCTACGGTGAACACGGCGAGGGTGGAGATGGCGTAACGGTGGTTGAATTGTAACGATACAGATCTACAAACATGACGGCGTGACTTGTAAGGGCAGGTAATTCTCCATAAATAGTTCATGTTCGAGGTAACCAGCGGGCAAACTGCAGTTAGGTGGTACTATTAATCCATTGCGAATATCAATGGGTACATTTTCGCGCAAGCCCTGCGTGGGCACGTGGAAATTCATAATCGGGCTGTTAGCTAGTGCTTCTTTCATAAAGCTGCCCCAAATAGCTGCTGCCTTTCCGCTACCAATGTTACCATTAGGTCCGCTCATCGGTTCTCTTTGTAGGTCGTTACCTATCCAAACAGCTGTAGCTAGCTGAGGTGTATAACCAACAAACCAAGCGTTAGTATAATCGGAGGATGTCCCTGTTTTTCCGGCGGCTGGCCGACCAATTTGTGCCTGTTTGCCTGTACCTCGCTCAATTACTCCTTGCATCATATCGGTCATTAGGTAAGCTAGTGCTTCGCTAAGCACCGTGCGGTGTTGGGGTCGCTGTTGAAACAGCACAACTCCGTTTGAGTCGGTTATTTTTGTAATAGCTGTCGGAGTTATATATTGGCCTGCGTTGGCGAAGGCAGCGTAAGCAGCGGTTATTTCTAGCGGACTTACACCTTTGGTTAAGCCACCTAAAGCCAGGGAGGCATTCAGGTCATTGGGTTCACCAGTATCCACAAGCGAAGATAACCCAAGTCTGCGGCCAAAATCTAAAACAGCACGGGGGCCAAGGTCTTGTAGTAGTTTAATGGCGATAATATTCACGGATTCTTCCAAAGCCTTGCGTAAAGATATGTTGCCCCGATACTGCCGATCGTAATTTTCCGGACTCCACTTTTCCTGGCCGTTTACTATAGTAAGTGGTTCGTCTTTTAATATTGATGCTGGTGTATACCCGTTTTCCATGGCTGCTGCATAAAGTATGGGTTTAATAGCCGATCCTGGCTGCCGATAAGCTTGTACAGCGCGGTTAAATTTATCTGTTCCCCTGCCACCAACCATTGCCTTAATGTAACCTGTCTCCGGTTCAATTGCTATTAAGGCTCCTTGAGGCTGTTGCAGTCCGTTGTGGTCGGTTTTTAATGTAGGTAATCCGTTTATGAACGCTTTTTCAGCAATCACTTGCATATCAAGGTCTAAAGAGGTATATACACGCAATCCGCCGCCATAAACTCGGTTTTCACCATATAAGCGTAGGAGAGTCTGCAAAATATAATCAACAAAATAGGGAGCTACTTGGCGGCCTGGTTGTGATGATGTGGTTACTAATTTAGTGTTTCGAGCCGCCTGGGCAGCGGCTGCTGATATATAACCGAGCGATTCCATACGGGAGAGGACTGTGTTGCGTCGAGCTACTGCAGCGTTGTAGTCTACAAAAGGTGAATATATGCTAGGTCCGCGTGTTACTCCAGCTAAAAAGGCAGCTTCGGCCAAGGTTACCTGCGTTGCGCTTTTGCCAAAGTAGGTTTGGGCAGCTGCTTCTACACCATGCGCACCATGACCAAAATATACTTGATTCATGTAGGCTTCAAGAATTTCAGTTTTGCTATAACGCCGTTCAATCTGTATCGTCCACATCAGCTCTCGTAGCTTACGACTGATGGTACGCTCGGATGTTAGAAAAGCATTTTTGGCCAATTGTTGGGTGATAGTACTACCACCTTGCACTACAGCACCAGCTTTAATATTCACGAATAATGCGCGGATAAAACTGCGGAAATCTACGCCGTGATGCGAGAAAAAGCGTTCATCTTCAATGGCTACCACAGCTTGCTTTAAATATGCGGGAATGCGCTCATATGGCAGAAGATCGCGATTCTCCTTATAAAAGCGGGTAATCACCTTGCCTTGCGCATCGTATACGTAGGTGGTCATTTTTGGTGAAAATTCTACTTCTGCCAAGGTTGGCGCACTGCGGACATACCCAGCCAGGGTACCGGCAAAAATACCTAATAGAGTGGACATGAGGAGTACCAAAACAACAATAACACTGCCTTGACTACTCTTTATTACGGCAAAATGCCGTTTTGGCAAAACGGTCGCCTCCTGTTTTGCATATGTATATTATTTACACCGTAATTAGTTTAATGCCTGCTTATTGCCGCTCATATAGTATAGGTGCGGCGCTAAAAGCGACAGAAGCTATGGCGGAGACAGTCCCCGTAGCATTGACAATATGCCTGGCCATGTATATAATAACATTTGCTCGCTAAGAGCATTTCAATGTTTTTTCATGTTATTAAAACTGGTGGTTGACGAAGTACTAGCCAGGTGTTAACATGTAAAAGTCATTGCGTTACAAGCAAAAATTGGTAGCGACGTATTGCCCTGCAAGTGCGGGGCATGGAGTTGGTCCTTGACAACTAAACAGCGTGAA
>CAYMKM010000022.1:0-17295 GCA_964390985.1 uncultured Clostridia bacterium
GCCTCGTTCACTAAAAAGACTTGTCCAAGTTGATGTGGAGTCTGTGGTTAACCCGCAGGGTTATCCATGGAATCCACCATCAACGGCATATCCATAGGCACGCAAGCCAGGTGTAAAAATAGGGGTAATCCCTTTTTTAGTATGGCTTCTAACCAACGATTGGGGGGTAGATTGGAAATGCTATTCTGATGTGTTCCTTTAGGTAATGCCCAGAACTGGGCGTTCGGTTGAAACGCATTTATGCTCGTTCTCATGAGGGGCTTCAAGCCGAATGCAATTGGTATGATTTTCACACTTAATCTGTAGTAGATAACGCAATGACGGTGATGGATTGTAGATGGAGTAAAGTGCAATATTAATTCGAAACCACCATTGACCTGAGTGAGTTCCCGTGCAATTGTGCTGTGCGATACTATAGCGCTGTCGTAGGCGAGGGTGCGACCAATTGGCAAAATGATCTCAGAAACCATCGTTTACACAGGAGATTAGCCTGGATCTTCGTAATTAGTAATCAAAGGTGATTAACGATAAGTCAGGGGGGACATTAATTGCCAGAACGTATGCGTGAAATTATCAGCGCTGAGCAGGTGAGTAGCCGAATTGCTGAGTTAGGTGAGCAAATTAACGCCGACTATCAGGATAAGTCACTATTGATTGTGGCTGTGTTGCGGGGTGGTGTTTATTTTGCCGTCGATCTATCGCGGTGCATAAACCGACCATTAGCGCTTGATTTTATAGAGATCTCCACTTACGGCGAGACCTCAGATCTACATGGTGTGGTGCGTATCACAAAAGATACCGAGGAACCTATCACTGGTCAGCATGTATTACTGGTAGAAGATATTGTTGATACAGGCCTTAGCCTTAGCTACCTTCTGCGGGCACTAATGGCTCGGCAGCCAGCGGACATTGCCGTATGTACCTTAATAGATTCACCGGTACGTCGGTTAGTATCAGTACCCGTAAAGTATGTGGGTTTTACCGTTGATGAAGAAAACTTGGTTGGTTGCGGGCTGGATTATCAGCAACAATGGCGTAACCTACCCTATATTGCGTCCTTACACTCTGAAAGACAGGCTTGAGCAGCAGCTTCTCCACTGCGTACAGCACCTTCCATGGTAGAAGGCCAGCCGGTGTTGGTCCAATCGCCGGCTACAAATAATCCAGGGAGGCCAATTTGTGGTCCGGGTCGCCACGGTTGGTAGGTGGGGTTGGGTAAAAAAGTGGCGCGCAGGTGACGACGGACGTGAACATCCTGTAGGCGAGCGTCGCTAGGTAAGCGCAAGTGCTTCGCAAGGTAGTTTGCTACCCATTGGCCAGCCTGTGTGGCAGGAGTGCGGATTAACTCGCCAGGGCAACTAACGGAAACGTGAATCGCCTGATTACCACTGCTTGTAGCCGACTGTGGAAAAATCCATACTGCTGGTATACCAGGAATGACTAACACTGGGTGCAGACAAACCGGCCTATCGTAAACCAATAGGACATCCAAAATGCCACAGTGGGGGATAGCAGCTGCTTTGCGCAATGTAGCAGGGACGGGTAGAGTATCCGCTAGCAAATGCACAATATCACTTGGTGGTAGTGCTATAACCAGTTTGCGGGTGTTAGTTTGTTTACCGTTAGCCAACTCTACTCGGTACCCATTGGCAGCTGGAGCAATGCGCTGTACAAAGGCATTAAGCTGTAACTCACTTGCACACCTTTTTAATGCTGTTACCAATGCTGGTTGAATGTGTTCGCTAAAAGAGGGCGGGATGCTAATTGAGCTGGCTTGTTGATTGCCCAACACCGCCAGGCGAAAAACAATTAATGCCAAATGGGCAGCCACCTGATCCGTAGGTGCGTTGAGGGCGGGCATCGAAATCATTTCCCAAAAGTATTTTTTTGCCCGTAAAGGTTGTCTATGGCGGTTTAACCACCCGGCAAAAGTTTCATCTGCTGGCGGAAGCGGCTCGCGTACCAGCGCATTTAAGCCGCGCAGCACAGCCAATTTATCACCAATAGTTAAAAATGGGTAGCGGATAAAAGAGTTTGCTAAGTGTAGTGGTGGTGTCCATTGGTTAGCCACTAATTTCCCGGTTTGTTTCTCTATACAGACTGATAAACGCAAACCATCAGCGTGAGGTAAGGGTACACCCAACCGTTGCATAAAACCAATGTAACTACGACAACAGCCCAGATAAATATGGAATGCTGGTGCCATGTGACCAGGAACCGCTGCCGCTCGCCCGCCTAACCAACCGTTGCGTTCCAATAACAGCACACGCTGGCCGGCAGTAGCCAAAGTATGCGCAGCAGCCATGCCTGAAAGGCCTCCGCCAATTACAATTACATCCCAAACAAGAGCCATTGCCACCACACCTTGCCTAACAATCGCAGCTTGCACCCGGTTGAAAGGTGAACTCGGGCACTGAACACATCGTAATCGCGTTTCTCTATTTCCGTGAGTAACTGTGAATAAACAGCGTACATGGCCATGGGGCATAGGCGCGAAAAACGGGGCAAATAGGGTATTAACTTGGCACCGGAAGCATATAAAGTGCGGGCCCGCTCTACCTGACAACAAAAAAGCAAGCGTATAGCTGGAGTAACACGGCCTTTTCGCAAAGATTCTTCATCCACACCAAAGTAGGCCATATCTTCTTGAGGCAGGTAGATCCGCTCACGTTGTAAATCTTCATTTACATCACGCAAAATGTTAGTCAGTTGCATAGCTAATCCTAAATCTTCAGCATGGGCGTGAGCGTCGGGATGCTTACTGCCAAATACACTCACACATAGTAAACCAACCGCAGATGCTACATGCCAACAATACCTGCGCAGTTTATCGTAGGTTTCGTAACGTTTAACATATAGATCTTGCTGCACACCAGCTAACACAGCATACAGGTGTTTTGTCCGTATAGGATACTTATGCCGTACTGCGGCTAGTGCGGTAAAAATGTCGCCAGTTGGGTTACCTTGTAAACACTCGTGCAAATGGTCATGTATTTGCGCTAAGTTTGAGGCGGCCTGTGCATCGTTGGCGGCTAAGTCAGCTGCATCGTCAACCACTCGGCAGTAAGCGTAAAGGGCATATATGGCCCGGCGTCGGGAGCGGGGTAGTGTTGTGATGGCCAAGCGAAAATTGCCAGCGTGTTGCTGCGTGAGACGAGCGCAATAGGCGAAAGCGCGCCTTTCGCTAGGTGTGGCTCGGCGTGGTAGCAAGATGGAGAAAATTATCCGCCCCTTATCTACGTAAGAAAGTTGTCTTCGCTTCGATAAAGCAGTGCCTCTGTGTTTTTTCACCAAGCTTAGCATAGACAGGCCACCAGCAGAAAACAGACGTACGCCGACTGCGTAACGGCGGGGAAGAAACGGAAGCAAGGCCATGCCGCGCCGATAAAAACTCTCTGTATAACTAGTTAAGTGGTTGATCAATTCTGCCGAAGCAGGTGTATCACGGCCTGAGAGTAGATCCTCTTCACTTACACTGGCCGCTTCCAATGCACTATGCGGTATGTAAATGCGGCCAACAGCAGCGTCTTCGCTAATGTCCTGCCAAAAGTTGGTTAATTGCAAAGCAGTGCATGTGGCATCGGCTAACTCATTCAGTTCTTCATCATCAACACCCAATATGGCCAAATAAAGGCGGCCCACCGGGTTAGCTGAGTATGTGCAGTAATCCAACAGATCATCCCAGTTATTGTAGCGCATTTGGCGTTGGTCTCGGCGATTAGCTTCAAAAAGACGCTGAAAAAGAAGAGGATTGAGCTGATGGCGGTGGATAGTTTCCTGTAGAGCTTGCAGAGCTGGGTGTTGTGGTCTACCGTGCCAGCAACGTAATAAATCAGCTTCCCACTCATCTAACGCAGCTAGGCGATCGCCGGTATACTCATCGCCCAAGTCGTCCACTATGCGGCAAAAAGCATAAAGATTGGCTACATCTACCCTTAGTGGCTTAGGTAAAAAGGGGGAAAGCACAGGGAAGTTTTCGTAATGGTTTTTCGCCAAGTCCATGTTTTTAAACATGGATGAACTGCTAGCCCTTTGTAACATCGCTATCCCCCTGGTTTTGTTGTGGTACCAATGTTTCTAAATAGCTTATTACAGAACGAGTAAGGCCCGTAGGTGTAGAAGAGCCTGATGTAACAGCTACACTATAACAGCCGATGAACCATTCGGGGCGAATATCATCTGTTGTATCTACTAGGTAAGCTGGTTTGCCAGTTCTTTCACGCACCACCTGTACCAGGCGGTTAGAGTTGTTTGAGCGTCGATCACCAACAACTACCACAGCGTCAACTTTTGCGGCGGCCTCGACCACTGCTTCTTGCCGTTGTTGGGTGGCCATACATATTTCATTATAAACTTTAGCTTGAGGGTAGTGTTGCAGTATATATTCAATAAGGTCTGCGGTATCCCATTGACTCATAGTGGTTTGTGTGGTTATAGCTAATGGCACTGCGGGTAAGTTTAACGCATCCACATCATCTTTAGTTTCAACAATATGCACAGCCGTGGATGCTTCGCCCACCACTCCATCTGATTCAGGATGACCGTGATGGCCTACGTAAATAATATGGTATCCTTGCGCGGTGAGGTTGCGCACCAGCTCATGGGTGCGGGTTACATCAGCACAGGTAGCATCGTAGCAAGTGCAGCCCTTGGCAAGTGCAGCTTCTTTAACAGCAGGTGAAACACCATGTGCGGTAAATATAATAGTAGCACCGGCAGGAACCTGCTCTAATAAGGCTAATCGGTCGGTACCATCCAGTGATATAATTCCATATTCCTGCTGTAGTTTTTGGACAACATGGCGGTTATGCACAATCAAACCCAATATATATACAGGTTTAGGTACGCTAGGGTCGCTAGCAACCTTGCGAGCCATCAGAATAGCATCTACTACTCCATAACAGTAGCCGCGAGGGGTGACTTTTATAACCTCCATACCAATACCACCGCCTTTCTTAAGCTACAACCGTTTGCTAGAAGGTTAAACATGGTGTGAGCGGTATTAACCTGATCTTAATGCATACTTATGTATTTGCATGCGTTATCCTCGCTTCGGAACTTGCATAGCAAAAAGGAGGTTATTTGCATGTATAGCTCCATAGCCACATGCCCTAATTATAGCACTCTAGTTAACCAAGCTCTCACCATAAATGAGGCTATGGCCGGGTGGCAGTTGTTTTCTGGCTCGCACGCGCCTATGCCAGCCGGGCAGAACAGTACTTTTCGCATATCGCCCGAGCCGTTTTTTATTGATCAGCAAACAGCAGAAGCTTTTATTGGGTGGGGTTCGTATTTTTTGGCCTTCTATCAGGCAGCTAATGAATTGTACCAAAAGAGCGTTCGCGGCAAAGCACCGGCTTTTATTCATGAATACTTAGATATAGGTAAGCCAGAGATAGTGGTGGAGTATGCTCGCCAAAACCGTTATAAACACGATTTACCCCTGGTTATTCGGCCCGATGTTATTCCCACAGAAGACGGTTTTATTGTAACAGAGCTAGATTCAGTACCTGGAGGAATGGGACTGCTTGATTTTCTTGCCAAGCATTATGCCGCCATGAACTATAACATTGTTGGTGGTGCTGATGGCATGATACAAGGGTTTACCAAGGCATTACGCAGTTTATCTGCGGACGATAAACCTTGCGTTGCTATTGTGGTCAGCGATGAATCGGCCGATTATCTGGGCGAAATGGAATGGTTGGCGCAGCGGATGCGAGACCAGCTGAGTATACAGGTTTGTCATCCTCGCGATTTAGTATTTAAAGAGGATGGTTTATACCTATTCGTGCAAACTACCCAGCAGCCAGGACAACTAGAGCGTATAGATATACTGTATCGCTTTTTTGAGCTGTTCGATTTAAAAAACATTCCAAAAAGCGATCTTATCCTATATGCTATACGTAAGCAGTTACTGGCAGTCACACCTCCAATTAAGGCCTATTTGGAAGAAAAATCGCTCTTTGCTCTTTTTCATCACCCCATCCTACGCAGCAGTTGGCAACGATTATTATCAGAACCAGCGTTTGCTAATTTATCTCGGTTACTACCATATACCTGGGTGTTAGATCCACGAGCTTTGCCACCACATGCACTCATTCCCGACTTACATTTGGGTAACGAGCCAGTGACTAGCTTTACCCAGTTGCGAGCGGCAACTAAAAAGGAACGGCAAATGGTGATAAAACCATCCGGTTTTTCCGCTCAGGCCTGGGGTAGCCGCGGTGTGCTAATTGGTCACGATGAACCAAAAGAGGTGTGGGAAGCGGGAGTAGATGCAGCGTTGGCTGATTTTTATCGTGTACCGCACATATTACAAGAATTTCACAAAGGTAAAAAGGTAAAAGCGACTTATTATGATTTCCAGGCTGGTAAGATGAAGTGCACGCAAGGGCGAGCTCGCTTGTGCCCATATTATTATGTGATAGGGGGTAAGGCGGTTCTGGCTGGCGTTTTAGCGACAATTGTGCCGCTTGACAAGAAAGTAATACATGGTATGGTTGATGCCATAATGATGCCTGTAGCGGTAAAGTAGTTCAATTAATGTGCTGTTGCGAAAGTGAGATGAGCAACTTAAAATGCACAATTACCAGGAAATCGCGCTGTGGCAGGATGTATCATTGCAGCAGTGGCAAGACTGGAAGTGGCAAATGCGCCACCGGTTACACACAGCAGACGATATCCAGGCGGTGGTAACTCTGACGGCCGATGAAAAGGCTGGGCTAGAGAATGCCACATGTGGCTTCCCCGTGGGGATAACGCCGTACTATGCAAATCTGATGAACCGCGACAATCCTAAATGTCCCATTCGCCAACAAGCCATTCCTGTGGCTGCTGAAGGTAATACCGAAGAGTCGACTATGCGCGATCCATTAGGAGAAGACGATCATTCGCCGGTGCCTTTTATTACGCATCGGTACCCTGATCGGGTGCTTTTCATTGTTACTGAAATGTGCCCAGTATATTGCCGTCATTGCACGCGTAGACGCCTGGTGGGGGCTAACGAGGGTGGTATTCCCCGCACCTGTATTGATAAGGCTATTGCGTATATTGCCCAAACCCCAGCTGTACGCGATGTGTTGGTTTCGGGCGGTGATCCGTTAACGTTGGGCGATGATCGGCTTGATTATATTCTGGGTAGCTTGCGCCGCATTCCTCATGTTGAAGTGATCCGAATTGGCACAAGGGCGCCGGTTACAAACCCCTTTCGCATAACAGCCCAGCTATGTGAGATGCTACGCCAGTATCATCCTATCTGGATAAACACCCATTTCAACCATCCAAATGAGCTTACTGCTGAGGCTATTGCCGCCTGTGCTCGTATTGTTGATGCGGGTATTCCCCTAGGTAATCAAACTGTGTTATTAAGGGGCATTAACGATTGCCCACAGCTGCAGAAGAAGCTTGTTCAGCAATTGGTGAAGGCTCGTGTACGCCCGTACTACCTGTATCAGTGCGACTTATCGCAAGGGTTGGAGCATTTTCGTACTCCAGTGGCAGCGGGTATAGAAATAATGGAGTTTTTAAGAGGTCACACTTCCGGTTATGCCATACCCACTTTTGTTATTGACGCACCAGGAGGTTGTGGCAAAATACCAGTAGCTCCCAATTATTTGTTATCGCAATCGCCAACTCATGTTGTGTTGCGTAATTATGAGGGCCGGACAGTGGCCTACCCGGAACCTGTGACTCGTGAGACCCACAGCAGTGCGGATTGTGTATATTGCCAAGAGGCTAACCCCACTGGTGGCGTAGCGGGGTTATTACATCAGTATTCGCATCTGTAGCGGAGAGTTAATTATAATGGAAACTACCACCTCCTGACACAGTTGGTAGCACTTGCTAGAATATAAGGGGACTTTTTTACCCTCTAGTAGTTGCTACCACTGTTGAGAGGAGTGTGCGTGTGTGTAAGTATCATCGTTTGCTACAGCAACTGGTTATCATTATGCTCTTGCTTGTGGTGGTTAGCACTCAGGTGAGCGCTACTACGTATTATTACGTTCAAAAAGGCGATACCTTGTGGCTGATAGCGCAACAATACGGTGTTAGTGTGGCCGAAATACAAGCAGCTAACAGACTTAAAAACACTACAATATACCAAAAACAACGTCTTATCATTCCTGACTCGACATCCAGCACCGATACTTGGGTTTACACAGTAAAACCAGGGGATACTTTGTTTTTATTAGCCCAACGTTATGGTACTACAGTTAACACTTTACGCGAATTAAACGGCCTTACGGGCGATACTTTACTTGTTGGTGCAAATTTACGCATGCCAAACGGTGATAAGTATCAACAGCCCATCAATGGTACATGGACTTACACAGTGCAATCTGGCGACACCTTGTTCCTTATTGCACAGCGTTATGGTACATCAGTAAGTGATCTGCGCGTTCTTAACAATCTATGGACTGATAACTTGAAAATCGGGCAGCGCTTATTAATTGAAGGTCAACCACCTGCTGCCAAATCACCGTCTACTTATAGCCAAGCAGATATCGATTTGCTAGCGCGGCTGGTGAGCGCTGAGGCTTTGGGCGAACCCATCGAGGGCATGGTAGCCGTAGCTGCTGTGGTTTTACATCGAGTGGTAGATCCTAGGTATCCTAATACAATACCGGATGTTATATACCAAGTGACCAATACTTATTATTATCAGTTCTCCCCGGTATTAGATGGACGTATTAACGAACCGGCTTCACAATTGGCATTTCAGGCAGTAAAGAAGGCACTTGCTGGTAGTGATCCAAGTGGTGGTGCCATAGGATTTTATAATCCGCAAAAAACCAGCAACGCCTGGGTAAAAGCGCAAGAAGTTACATCTGTCATTGGTCAACACGTATTCTATCGATATTAATAGACATTACCACCTATTACCTCAGATGTACTGTAAAAAGTAAGGGTGAAGGTTACATCCTTTTCACGGGCCTTGCTTTTAGCAGTATATCTGAGGCTTTTTATTTAAGGTGGCCATTGAATGAGAGCCGACAATAATTTGCAGGTGAAACCTCTCTATCGCAGAATCCCGGCTAAAGGGAGGTGAGTTGTTTGCATGATTTGCTAATACGCGGCGGGCAGGTTGTCACCCCGCATGAGATACAACAACTGGATGTGGCCATTTCCAAAGGCATTATCAGTGAGTTAGTACCTCCCGGCACATCATTGGCAGCTAAAGAACAGGTAGATGTCGGTGGCCTTTATATTTTGCCAGGGTTGATAGATGCTCATGTGCATATGCGTGAACCAGGTTACTTACACAAAGAGAGCATGCAAACAGGTACAGCCGCTGCTGCTTGTGGCGGAGTCACCACAGTATTGGATATGCCCAACACATTGCCTCCGGTAAGCGGACCCGGTGAACTGGCAGCTAAGGCTGCATTAATTAGTGGGCGCGCTCATGTAGATATCGGCCTGTATGCACTGCTTGGAAGTAGTGATCCGGCTACATTGCAGGCGCTAGCGGCAGCTGGTGCTATTGGGTTTAAACTGTTTTTAGGCCCTACTACTGGTGATTTGCGTGCTCCGGAATGGGGCGAGTTGTTAGCGATTGGTCCATATTTGGCCGAGTTGGGGTTACCAGTGGTGGTCCATGCTGAAGATCGGTCGGTAATTGAGTATTGGCAACCCCGCAGTCAGCAAGTGGGAAATAACTATGCTCAATTCATGTCGAGCCGACCAGCCTTCGGTGAGTTGGCTGCCACCGCCCAGGCATGCCTATTAGCAGGCTTAACCGGGGCCCATATGCACATAGCGCACGTAAGTTTAGCCGGGGCGTTGGATTATATTGAGCAAGCCAAGGCACATGGTTGGCCAGTAAGTGCCGAAGCCTGCTTACCACATTTATTTCTCACCAATAACGATTACCCGGCTATTGGTAATAAAATGAAGGTGTTGCCGCCTGTTCGCACAGCCGATGACCAAGCGGCGTTATGGCAAGGTCTACACGCCGGAGCTCTGGATATAGTGGCTACTGATCATGCTCCGCACACAGATGCAGATAAAGCCGGCAGCATTTGGCAGTCAGCATCGGGAGCTCCCGGAGTAGAGACATTACTACCGTTAATGCTCAATGCAGCAGCCAACGGCCGTTGCACACTGTGCGATATCGTTCGCTGGTGTAGTTATATGCCAGCGCACTTGTTTGCACTGCCTGGCAAAGGGGTAATAGCTCCAGGGTACCAGGCTGATATGGTGTTTATAGATATGCAAGCGGAATGGCAAGTGCAACCAGAGCAGTTGCACAGCCGCTCAGCCATCACGCCTTTTGCAGGTTTTCGGGGTAAAGGCCGGGTAGTGGACGTTTATCTGCACGGTCAATTAGTGGCACGAGATGGTGAGTTGACCGGAGCCATACCGAGTGGCCGTTGGCTGCGTCCGGCTCGCCAAAGTTATGGTGAACACATATGAGTCAGTCGGGGGAAACAAATGGCCCACCAGAGCTGGTGAGTGTATTTAACCGCCTCAACAGCACATACTTTGGTGGAAAACTCTCAGCTACATTAGCTTGGTCGTCACGCATGCGTGTTATCGCCGGGAACTGCGATTGGCAAAAGCGGGTGATTCGCCTCTCTGTGCGTCATCATAAACGGTATCCAGAGGATATTACCATCACTATGTTGCATGAGATGCTTCATCTGCATCTGGAACGTGGTCATGACAATGTGTTTAACCAAGCGGCAACTGCTTTAGGAGTGCCTTTAAAATCACGTGGCCGAGCAGATAGACGACCGTACAAGTATCTTTATGCTTGTCCAAACTGTGGTATAAAAATAAAAAGGCGAATTAAAGGTGACTGGGCATGTGCAATTTGCGGAAACGGCGAGTATAACCCGCGTTTTCGCTTGCGTATTGTCGCTCATTTACCAATGCAACCACCTAAGTAACAGGGAGGACATCGGGTAAAAGCAGTTGAAATGTTATAAGGTGTAAAGGTGAGACCCTGTGATTTCGTGTTAGGAGGCCGTTTCATATGCGCAGGCACTTAATAATCGCACTGGTTTTAGCTACTTTGTTCGCCAGTGCGCCGGTCTACGCCGGGCAGTTTTGGAAATCTGATGATAGTGCATACTGGTGGTACTGGGATGATGCCCCAAGAATTGAGCTATTGGTACCAGCAGACCTTAAAGTGTATGCACAGCATAAAATTTTTGGCGAAAGCCTGCTCGATATTAATTTAAGTGATAATGGTCCGGTACTGCGTGTTGCTTGTGTATCCAAAATGCACGGTGGTTGGACAGCTCTCAAACAAATGTCTACCGCACGTTGGCAGCACATACTGAGTGATATTAAAATTGCCAGCGAGAAGGATTATACTAGCGAACAAGGTATACCGTTTAAATTTATTGAAGCCACTGGCACTCTACCTTCCGGTAAGGTAGGTATGATTAGGCTAGCCGCATTTTTCAAGGATCAGGATGTTGCTTCTGTTGAGTTGTTTTGCGAGAGCAAAGAGTATACGGGCAATGTGAAAAATCATTGGATGAAGGCCATTCATACGCTTAAATGGCGTTAGTAGCAAACAACCTTGCACCAGACACATAATTGTTGTGCCCCGAGTATTGGGTGGTAGCTCGGGGCCTCTTTTTACCTGCATGTTAGCATGTTTGGGCAGGAATCGGTAAAAAACAAAAGGAAACATCGTTTAACGTTCTGTAGTAAGGAGGGGTATATTGCCGGAAAACGAGTACCATCGCAACTTAGGTTTAACGGATGAAGATGCCTTGCGCATGTACCGTATAATGCTCACTGCCCGAGCCATTGATGATCGCGCTTCTATTTTGGTGCGTCAAGGTAAAATAGCTTTTACCGTAGGTGGTCAAGGGCACGAGGCGGCTCAAGTGGGCGCAGCCTGGGCCCTGCAACCTGGTGTCGATTGGGTTTTACCTTATTATCGCGATGTCGGTGTTGTTTTAACTTTAGGTATGTCGATAACGCAGGTGTTTTTAGGTGAGTTAGGTAAAGCAGATGACCCATGCAGTGGTGGTCGGCAAATGCCCAAACACTGGAGTTACCCGGAGTTACGCATAGTCGGTGGATCTAGTCCGGTAGCTACACAACTACCACAAGCGGTAGGGTGTGCCCTAGCTGGGCGCCTACTAGGAGAGAAGGCCATTGCCTGGGTCTCATTTGGCGATGGTGCGGTGAGCAAAGGTGACTTTCACGAAGCTGTTAACTTCGCTGCCATCCACCGTTTACCAGTAGTATTCTTTTGCGAAAATAACCGCTATGCCATCAGCACCCCATTTGAGCAACAATCACCGGTAGATAGTGTGGCCATCAGGGCCACTGCCTACGGCATTCCAGGTGTTAGTGTTGATGGTAGCGATGTTTTAGCGGTGTACGCAGCTTCACAAGAAGCGGCAAACCGAGCCCGGGCCGGTGATGGTCCTACATTACTAGAGGCCTGCACCTACCGGTTTTGCCCGCATACATCGAACGATGATGATCTTCGTTACCGCACCAAGGAGGAGGTAGCAAAGGCACGCAAACGCGACCCATTGATTGTATTCGCCAACTACCTAAACCAGGTTGGGTTATTAACTCCGGCTGCTGATGAAAACCTACAGCAAGAGGTAGAGCAGCAAGTAGCTCAAGCAGCTTTAGATGCAGCAGCGGCATCAGATCCTGATCCAAATAGTGCCCTGCGTTTTGTCTATGCTGAGGAGGGATCTGACTGATGGCTACAATGAATGTGATACAAGCAATAACAGCGGCATTACATGCCGAGATGCAGCGCGACCAACGCGTTATCATAATTGGTGAGGATGTTGGCAGGCTTGGTGGTGTGTTTCAAGCTACCGTTGGCTTAGCCCAGGAATTTGGCAGTCAGCGGGTAATTGACGCCCCCTTAGCCGAATCCTCCATTGTTGGCATAGCTATTGGTGCGGCCACTTCCGGGTTGCTACCAGTGGCTGAAATTCAATTCGCCGATTTTATTTATCCGGCGGCAGATCAAATCATTAATGAGGCGGCTCGCATTCGGTATCGCACCGCTAATGGTTATGGGTGCCCACTGGTAATTCGGGCACCATATGGCGTAGTGCCCGGTGGTGGTGGCGGCTTATATCATTCGCAGAGTGTGGAAAGTCTCTTCGTAGGTACACCTGGCCTAAAAATAGTGGCACCTTGCACGCCGTATGATGTCAAGGGCCTGTTAATTGCCGCTATACGTGACCCGGATCCCATTTTGTTTTTGGAGCATAAAGCCACCTACCGAGGTGTAAAAGGCGAAGTGCCAGAGGACGATTATACCCTGCCTATTGGCCGCGCCGATGTTAAAAGAGAGGGTAGCGATGTCTCTGTAATTACTTATGGCCTAATGGTACACCATGCACTTGTAGCAGCAGCTCGTTTGGCTGAAGAGAATATCTTTGTTGAGGTTGTGGATTTGCGCACCTTACAGCCATTGGACTACCCGGCTATTGCTAAAACTGTACAAAAAACGGGCAAAGTACTAGTGGCGCATGAGGCAAATGTCACTGGTGGGTTAGGCGCCGAGGTCGCTGCTTTTATTGCCGATGAATGCTTGTTTTACTTGGATGCACCAATAAAAAGGTTGGCTAGCCCCGATGTACCATTGGCACCATTTCACCACAATTTGGAAGAGCAGTTGGTACCTAATGAAGATACTCTGGTGGCGGCTATTCGCTCTTTGGCTCGTTTTTGATATGGAGGTGTGAGGGTTGACGACAAAAATTACCCTGCCCAAATTGGGTGAAAGTGTAGTAGAAGGGCTCATCGGTCGCTGGTTAAAGCAACCCGGCGATAAAGTGGAGCTAGATGAACCTTTAGTAGAAGTGGAAAGCGATAAGGTAAATGCTGAAATACCCTCCAGTGTCACCGGAACACTAATGGAAATATTGGTGGCCGAGGGCGAAACAGTATCGGTAGGAACGCCCATTGCAATTATAGCCGAAGATGTAGCGCCAGCTGAAAGCGCATCGCCAGCTGCAAACAGCAATGCACCGCACACCTATACACCGGCAGTGCGTCAATTGGCCGCACAAACAGGTATTGACCCTGCTATGGTTGCCGGTTCAGGTGAACAAGGGCGGGTGACCCTGCGCGATATGCAAGCTGCCGCTAGTGCGCCCAAGGCTTCGCCAGTTCGTATAGACGAAAGCCACCGGGCAGCCTCGCATGCTTGGACTATGGTAGAAGTCGATGTTACCTCTTTAGTACGCTTCCGGGAGAGTTGTAAAGGAGAGATTCGCCAGCGGGAGGGTGTTAACCTAACATATTTGCCCTTTGTTATAAAAGCCGCCGTAGAGGGGTTGCGAGAGTATCCCATTCTTAATTCACGGTGGGATGAAGACCAGATTGTACCCAAAAAACAAATAAATATTGCCATTGCTGTTGAATTAGAGTCGGGACTAACTATGCCGGTGATTAAAGATGCCGATCAAAAAAGCGTACTTGGTTTAGCTCATGCTATTCGCGATTTAGCCACCCGTGCTCGGTCTGGTTCACTACAACCCGACGGTATGCAAGGGGCGACTTTTACCATCAACAACACTGGTACCTTTGGCTCCGTAGTGTCGGCACCAATAATCAACTACCCACAAGTGGCTGTGCTAAGCATGGAAACCATTATGCGTCGACCTGTAGTGGTGGGCGATGGCATTGCCATTCGCGACATGATGAATCTGTGCATGTCGATAGATCATCGCATACTTGATGCAGCTGTTATTGGTCGTTTCCTGCGCTCTGTAAAACGCAGGTTGGAAGCGTACGATGACTCAACACCCATCTATTAGTAAAAGGAGTGTTCTACATGTTGGCGCTTATGCGTGAACTAACTGAAGCAGTGGGGTTACCTGGGTATGAGGCAGAAATTCGTTCACTGATGGCACGCCACTTGTCTGGGTTGGCTGAGATTGAATATGACAACCTAGGAAGCTTGATCGCACACCGGGTTGGCGATGCCAGTGGCCCGCGCATTATGCTGGCCGCTCATATGGATGAGATTGGATTTATGGTAAAAAGCATCACAGACGAAGGCTTTTTGCGTTTTCAGACCCTGGGTGGCTGGTGGGAGCATGTGATGTTGGCGCAACGTGTTACCGTGAGAACGAGTAAGGGTGATTTAACAGGCGTAATTGGCTCAACTCCGCCCCACGTGCTGAAGGCAGACGAACGGAAGAAGGTCCTCGATAAAGATAATATGTTCATCGATATTGGTGTTGAGAGTAAAGATGAGGCTATTGCCAAAGGCGTACGCCCCGGTGATCCAGTTATACCAATTTGTCCTTTCACACCAATGGCCAACGATCGTTACCTTTTAGCGAAAGCTTGGGACAACCGCTTCGGTTGCTTGGTATTAATTGAGGTGATGCGGGCGTTACAAGAGCAATCGCATCCTAACACTTTATATGTAGCGGCTACAGTACAAGAAGAGGTAGGGTTGCGAGGGGCTGCTACCAGTGCTAACGCTATAAATCCCGATGTTAGTTTTGCCTTGGATGTATGCATAGCCGGCGATACTCCCGGTATGCAACCCCAGCAAGTGACCGCCAAAATGGGTAAAGGTCCGGTTATTATGTTATACGATGCCAGCATGGTGCCGCACACTGGTTTACGTGATTTTGTGATGGATAGCGCAGCCGCAGAAGGTATTGATGTGCAGTTTGACGCCATGGCCGGTGGGGGAACTGATGCTGGACGCATTCATATTAGCGGGCGGGGAGTACCTTCGTTGGTGATAAGTGTACCAACTCGGTATATACATAGCCATGCTTCTATTGTTCACCGCGACGATGTGGAGAATGTGGTAAAACTGATGCTAGCTGTAATTAAGCGTCTTGACAAAGCCGCTTTGGCAAGCATTAGAGGCTGGTAAGATACGGGTTATGCTCACGTTCAGTGCCGACTGTTGTGGCCGCACCATGCCCAGGCCATAAGCGCACATTATCTGGTAAGGTAAGGATGGTGCACCTTAAGCTTTCGTTCATAGCTGTGGAACTACCACCGGGTAAATCGGTGCGGCCAACACCGGTATTGAATATTAGATCGCCCGTAAAAACATCATCACCTATGCGGTATACCATGTGACCTGGAGTGTGTCCCGGTGTATGATAAGCGAACACTTTTTGCCCGAGTACACTAAAGCTGTCGTCGCCTTGGAGCACATTGGTAGCTGGAGGGGAGCTTATTAGTTCTCCAGTGGTAGAAAACAACGCAGATAAATTGAGGATAGGGTTTTGTAACCAGCCCTCCTCGGCCTGATGTAGCCATACACGGGCTTTTGTCTGTGCGACTAACCACGATAACCCGCCAATATGATCAAAGTGAGCGTGAGTGATGAGGATATCACTTACTGTGTAGGGGGCTATAGCTTGCGAGAGTGCTTCGTCCGGGTAAGCAGGATCTATTACAACGGCCAACTCTGCGTTTTCAGTATCTGTTAATACATAACAGTTGGTTTCCAAAGGGCCAATAGGCAAGCGGGCAACGCACAAAGGCAAAGCAGAACCCTCCCTAAATAAGTGTTATACAAACTAATATTAGGTGATGATAGTGGTTCTGACAAGGTGAGGCGGTAGCATTTACCGGGTAACATCGCGAGTGTAACACTTGCCAGCAGCCTGGCCACACTGATATCATAACAGTACAGACTGCAATGCTCGCCAGCTCACTCGTATTTGGAACCTACAAGTGACGGCAAGGGAATCCAATACGGGTGTAGCCAGCAGACCGGCTCGAGAGTCGGGAGCTGAAAGCACTTGTGCGGACAACCACGGTGGTGGTTGGGTTCTCAAATGTCGATAAGCAGCGGCAATGCGGTCACTAGGGGAGTACCTTTTGGTGCTCCCTGTTTTATAATCCGGACATGGGAATGCTGTTAGCTAAATGCACTAATAGCCGATTAGCTATTTCAGGGTAACGACTAGTCACCGGTATACTCAAAAACCAAGTGGTACCTCCGTAGGGGATGCCGTATATTGCCTGCTCTGTATCAATTTTAGCCGTGACAGCTGAATTGAGGCTGGTATACAGCTCATTCAATGGCTGGAGCGCCTCGTTCTCTGCATAATTGGCCACATGGTACGCATCAAGTATTAGTATATCGGGCGGCTCTTTGCCCAGAGTCATCAGTACAAATTTCTCATCGAACAAAACGCCTGCTGGCGCGTTTATTACATGTATTGGTGTAGTCGTATTTTGCTCAGTGAATGCGGCAATATCGGCGTGTAGCTTTACAAAATCGAGATCAATATTACCAGAGGGGGCTAATATAACAACGGAATCTTCAACAGGTGTTTTGCGTCCGTATTTGCCCCAAAGCATGCC
>CAYMKM010000023.1:0-1614 GCA_964390985.1 uncultured Clostridia bacterium
GCACATTGGACATCTCCACAAACCCTTGCGCCAAAGAACCCAAGCCATCCAGCCCAGGCGTACCCACCATAGCCTCACCTGAACCAGCCGATGGCAAGTACAAATTGCGACCCCAACTACGCAAACCAGCTGGGTTAACAAAACGGGCCAGTTCAATGGTGCCAATGCTCTCCGGCTCATCTTGACCGTTGAGAATAGCAGTCACAGTGCCATCGGCCGCCACAGAAATGCTAGCCGCACCATTGGGAATCACTATCTCCGGCTCCAGCGGGAACCCATCCGAAGTAACCAAGCGCCCTTGGCTATCTTTTTTGAAAGCACCGTCGCGAGTGTAGGCCACGTTACCATCGGGCAACAGCACCTGGAAGAAACCATCACCTTCAATTACTAAATCAAACGGATTATCGGTCTGCTTAAAAGCACCTTGGGTGAAGATCTTTTGCGTAGCCACTTGGCGCACGCCATGACCTATTTGAATACCAGTGGGAACTTGCGCTCCGGTGGTAGCCGGTGTACCAGCCACCCGGATGGTTTGATAAAGCAAATCCTGAAAGTCTACCCTACTACGCTTATAACCGGCAGTGTTCACATTAGCTAAGTTGTTAGAAATAGTATCGATGTTAAACTGCTGCCCAGTCATACCCGAAGCGGCGATCCACAATGAACGCATCATAACAAATAACCTCCTTAAAAATGTGCTCTATAGCCAAGGATAGAGCGCACCAAGGAGGTTGCTTTAATGAATTGCCGCCTCAATCAGTCAGCGGCTGTTAGGCTCCCGCCAAGCGGTCCGGCCTTTTTGCCTCCTAGTGCGTTGTTACGCCCTGGCTGTTTTTCCTACCCTACACGTCCTACATCATTTACCGCCTTTCCCAACATTTCATCTTGCGCCCAAATAGCTTTCTGGTTCATCTCATAAACTCGTGTGGCAGCTATTAAATCGGCCATCTCCATCATCACATTAACATTCGATTCTTCTACAAAACCCGGTGATAACAGCGTATCGAGGGTTTCCGGCGGACCACTAGCTGCACTCGCCCGGTAACAACCACCTTGCTCTTGTTGAAGCATGTTCGGATTAGCAAAACCGACAACGCTAATGCTACCCACCAGTTTGCCGTCAGCTACTACATTGCCTTGCCGATCTATGCTAACTATGCCACCACCAGTTTGCACTGGCCCTTGCGACCCTAGCACTCGGTAACCTTCTGTACTCACCAACCAACCCTCTGCATCAACCCGAAACCGCCCATCTCTGCTGTAACGCTCACCATTGGGTGTTTCCAGGGTAAAGAAGCCCGGCCCGTCAATATCTACGTTTAAATCGTCCCCCGTGTAATGCGAAGGTCCCTGCTCCATTGATACCCACGCTTGCTGCATATTAGTTAGGCTAGCTGGCCGTGCCCCTCCCATAATAACTACCCCAGCCGGTGTATTCCCCCAGAATAGTTGCAGGGTATCGCCAAAACTAGCTGTTACACCGCGGGCACGCTTAAAACCTGTCGTAGCACTATTAGCCAGATTGTTACTAATTATCGCCACGCGTTCCGCTTCTGCCCTCATACTCGATGCCGAAATAGCTAAACTGCGTATCACCTCTTCTCACCCCCTTTC
>CAYMKM010000023.1:1714-10718 GCA_964390985.1 uncultured Clostridia bacterium
TAGCGGCCTCACCGTTCTTTAAATCGGCATGTAGGGATTTTAAGGCTGCTATTGCTTCACCAAAAACCGCCTCTTTCGCCAAACCCAACCCTAAAAAGCCGGTTGCCCCTGTGGTGTTATCTGCTTCAATAAACAAAGGCCGATCGTCGTAAAGCGTATCGGCAGCACTCTCTAACTGTATTAATAACCCTTCCACCTGCAGGGCGATGTTGTTGCGGTCTATCTCGTTTAAGCCACCACCCGAAGCGACTGCTAATTCCGTCGCTTTTTGCATCACGTTATCTGCTTCGTTGATGGCGCTATCTGCGGCATTCAACACAGACACACCAGCTTCAGCCTGAAAACGGCGGTCGGCTACATCGCCAAGCAAGGTGCGAATAGCTAATACACGCGACACAGCACCAGGGTCATCAGAAGGTACATACAAGCGCTTCCCTTCCGACATCCGCTTATGCGCTTGCTGCATGCGGTCAGTCCGAAGAGTAATATTCTCTTTAATATCCATGGAGATCATTTTATGCGTTATGCGCATTTCGCCCCTCCTCCCTTACCGTCCTACTAGGCCCGTGCGGTTGATGAGCACATCGAGTGCTTCATCCATAATTGTGAGCACACGCGCCGCTGCTGAGTATGCCTGCTGATAAAGGATTAAATCGGCCAGCTCTTCATCTAAAGAGACGCCCGAAATTGATTGCAACTGCCGCTCGGTGAAATTGGCTAATGCCTGTGTGTTCTCCAACGAATGGCCTACGGTGCGGTTTTGGGCACCCAATTCGGCAATGAGCTCCCTATACACGGTAGAAACACACTTAGCATCGGGGCCGATACCCTGTTTGCGTAAATCCGCCATTCTTTGGGCTAAATCGCCATCAGAAGCGTCGTCACCAGCGGAGGCGGCCAACAATTCTGGCTCGGTAAACAGCACTGGCGATACAGCTATGTCAGCAGCATTGGTACCCACAAAAAAGGCTTGTCCGGGTGTACCGTCCGCTTTGTACCCTTGCGCTTGCACGGTGTTCACTTGGTTGATAAACTCCGTAGCCACCGCATTCAACTGGTTTTCAAACTGAGACAAGTTGGTGTTATAAGCTGCTAAACTGCCACCTAAAGCACCGCTCACTTGCGTATCTTCTATAGGCCGGTCATTCCAGGCCAAGTGTATTTCGCCATCCACCTGTTTTTGCTGCAACTCCAGTGTGAAAGCACGGCTGCCCTCTACTAGAGTCCAACCGCCTATGCTTATACGGGTGATACCGTTGCCCATATCGCTCACTTGCACAGCGGCTATTTCAGCTATCTCCCGCAGTATCTGATCACGTTTATTAAGCAATGCTCCCGCCGGTTGCTGACCAGCTATTGGCGCGTTTGTCACCAACACCTGGTTGAGCTCGGCCAAGTTAGCAGCTAAATCGTTAAGCCGGACGGTATATTCGCCCGCTCGCTGAGCTGCTTCTGTACGCAAACTGTGCACTTGTTCTATCGCCTGCTGAAAGGTTTCAGCCACCGCTAGGCCGCGAAACACCACATTCAAACGGTTAGGTGTGCTGTTGGGCGTGGTGGCCAATTGCCCCCAGGATGACCAAAAGTCCTCCATGGCCGCACCAATACTGGCTTCGCTAGGTTCACGTATCATCTCTTCCAATTTGGAAAGCGCTTCATATTGAACCGTAGCCATCTGCGTTTGGCTGGATAAATCCCGATAACGAGCATCAAGATAGGCATCGTACTGGCGATGTATGCGAGCTACATCGACAGCACTCAAGGCAATAGCTGCCTCATTGGTGCGCGCCGCAGCCGCCATTGCCGTGTTGGAGGCGCCATGTACAACCACTTGCCTAGCGTAACCAGGAGTGTTTACATTGGCGATGTTTTGCCCGGCTACTTCCATACTCAGTTGCTGAGCCAGTAACCCTTTTCGGGCAATCTCCAGTCCTCCAAAACCACCCATCTCTTTCTCCTTTACATCAGGCTTGCATATTTATAATCCCCGGAAAAGTTTTACCTTTGCCTTTTGGGTTTCCACTTTCTTCGTATTCATCGGTCAACGCTTGCTCCAACAAGGATAAGCAAACATCCACATTCTGCAGATGCTCTTTAACCAAATCGGCATTTAATTCGTTCAAACTCTTTAGCTGAGCCACAGCAGAAGCCATTTGGGCAAACTGTTGAGTCTCCTCGTCGTTGGTTGCCACAGCATACCCGTTATTGGCTCGCAGCTCATTCATACGCTGGAGCACCTCGTCCTCTTTGGCAACAATACCAGCTAGGCGCTTGTGCTCCCGGTCTAGTAGCACCGCCTTTTTCTGCTGGGCTAAGTCAATTAGCATCTGCAAACAAGAGAGCAGATCTGTTTTTATATCAGTGCTATTGTTTTTGCTCATCAGATGGGGCCACTCCCCACATATTCAGCATGCTCCAGGCAATTTTATCTGCTGGTATATCGTAGGTTCCCTTATGAATAGCAGCACGCAATTGCCGCACACGATCAACCCTTATTTCCGATCCAGCAGCTACTTGCCTTTGTAGCTGCAATAATTCCTGAGCTTCGTTGGATAAAACTACTTGGTCTTTAGCCTTGCTTTGACCCTTCTCGCTTTTGCGTTGCTCAGTAGGGCGAATATTCGCTTCAGCTGGGGTCGGACGTACTAAACGTTGAATGTTTTTGGCGATCATACGGCACCTCCTTGCAAACCCTCTGTCTCGTATATCGGCGAGTTATGGATAAACTTTAGCCTTCAGCACGTTTTTTTAGTATCAGTCGCACTTCTTCTTTTCCCAAACCTAGGGCGCGGGCAATTGCTGTTGGCTGTTCGCCACGTTTGGCCATGGCATACACCGCCTGCTCATGCGGTGAAACAGGTTTAGCGGCTAACCCATGCTCGCCTTCCTTGCGTGCCAATTCGGTTAAGTACGCTTCCATACTAAAACCAGCATCGTCGGTGGTCGGCGGTAGAGAGGCTAGCGTTTGTAAGTGCTTTCTTATATCACTTAGTTGGCTTATGATCACCAACAATAAGGCTGTAACTATTAACCCTAACATGGTATTGATCATGACACACTCCCTTCCGACTCGACTATGCGTGGCCAGCAGCACTTTGCCGCGCTGCTGGTGAACCTTCCGCTAAAGAAGCCCGCAGCCGCAATAAAGCCCGGGTATGCAATTGACAAACGCGCGACTCGGAAACAGATAATATCGCCCCGATCTCTTTTAGCGTCATTTCGTCGTGATAATACAAAGATACTATGAGCTTCTCTCTTTCCGGTAAAGCCTCAATAGCTGCCGTTAATGCAGCGTGCAGCTCTTGCTTTTCATACTGGGCGGGTGGGTTTTCCGCCTCTACATTAGGCAACACATTGGCTAATACTCCTGATGAATCGTCATCGCTATCTAAAGGTTGGTATAAAGAGATAAGGGCCAATCCGTTTAGTTCCATCAGTAAACGTTCAAAATCAGTCACCGACATTTCCATGGCCCCAGCAATCTCTGCATCTGTAGCATTACGCCCTAGCGAGGCCTGCAAGCTACCTATAACCCGAGTCACTTGACGTGCTTTTTGCCGCAGAGTACGTGGTGCCCAATCATAGGCTCGCAGACCATCGAGCATAGCTCCCCTAATGCGGGTGGAAGCGTATGTTTCAAACTTAACTCCCATCTCCGGTTGAAACTTTTGCATGGCATCTAATAACCCAAGCATGCCGTAGCCAACCAGATCGCCAAACTCAACACTCGGTGGCAAACCAATTTGTATACGACCAGCCATTGCCCGCACTAATGAAGCGTAGGCCATCACCAACTCGTCACGGGCTGCTTTGCTACCAGTGCTTTTATACGCTTGCCATTGGTCAGACCAATCTTGCGTTTCATTCATTGACCTGCTCCTAATAAACGTGCCATTCTACTTACCAATCCTTTTAAACCGCCAGCCGTAGGCACTTGTACCCCCACTAAATTATGAGCAATTTGTTCTACTGCCCTAGCCACCTTTGAATTGGGATACTCAACTGTGAAAAGGCACTGCTCTTGTACACATCGACTTACTAAATTATCGAAGGGAACATATCCTAAATAGTTTAGCTCCAGCTCGAGGAAACGGCGGGTGGCCCGCTGAAAATGGCCGAACAGCGCCTCTCCTTCTTCACTGTTATAAGCCATATTCACTGCTACATGTACCCGAGTCCCCGGGCTGCGGCGGGCTACCACTTTAACAATTCCGTAGGCGTCGGCTAGGGCTGTTGGTTCGGGAGTAGTAACCACAATAACTTCAGCTGCACTTAAAACCAAGCGCACAACGCCCTGGCTTAAACCTGCCCCGGTATCTATTAGTAAAACATCGCACACTTCATCGAGTTCAGCTAAGCTATTGGTGAACTTCTCCAGTTGCCATATATTCAGGTTAGCCAGTTCATAAAGTCCCGAACCACCGGCAAACACCTGCATGCCCAGGGGGCCAATGGCAGCCACCTCCATCAACCGCTTACGGCCAGCAATTACGTCAACAATGTTGTATGGCGGGTTCAACCCCAGTACAATATCGACATTGGCCATACCTAAATCGCCATCTAGCACGGCAGTACGGTACCCTATGCGCGATAAGCAAGCTGCTAGGTTCACCACTAAATTAGTTTTACCCACGCCACCTTTACCGCTGGTGATAGCTATAACTCGAGCCGGCTCAGGCCGTTCTCGCCGACGCAGCTGTGAAAGTACGCGCAAACTCTCCGCCTGATCAGTCATGATTCCACCCCCACCAGCATACCTGCTAAGCGAATTGGATCAGCTACCTCCAAATCTTCTGGTACGCTTTGTCCGTTGGTTATAAATGCTATTGGTTTATTCAAACGACGTACGGCGTTATAAAGGCAACCATAAGCTTGGGTTTCGTCTATTTTTGTCACAATTATCCCTTCCAGGGCTACCCATTTAGCAAAGTGATCAATCATCGCCGATAAATCAGCGTACCGCACGTTGGCGTTCACCACCAAATGAGGTTTACAGTTGCCGACAGCGTTAATAAAGCCCTGCAGCTCCTGCATATGCTCTTCTACATAAGGACTGCGCCCGGCGGTATCCATCAGAATTAACTGCCTATCGGCCAACCGATCCAGGGCAGTAGGAGTATCTTCCGCTGAATACAGCACCTCTAAGGGTACATCTAAAATATCAGCGTAGGTGCGCAATTGCTCTACGGCGGCCACTCGGTATGTATCGGCAGTAATAAAGCCCACACGCCAACCCCACAAAAGCGCATAATTGGTGGCCAGCTTGGCTATAGTGGTGGTTTTGCCAACCCCGGTAGGCCCTACCAAGGGCACAATAAGTGGTCCGTTCCCAGAAATACTCCAAGGCTGCGCAACTGGCATTTGTTCGGCCAATAACCGCATTAAATGCAAGCGGGGCGCTTCACCGCCTTGCTCCACCCGCATGCGCACCATATCGCGCAATTCATCCAGGTGGTGAGGGGCAATATCATGCTGCCTTAACCTTTCCATTAGGTAACTAACCGTCAGTTCGGTTAGTTTGACAGTGCTGGTAGTCAGGCACTCCCCTATTGGGGCTTCAGTAGTTGCGGCAGGGGTGGGATCAGCTTCCGGCAAGGGCTGTTCTTCCACCACCTCTACCTGTGTACTTACTGCGACTTGCTCATCAAACTCCGAACCAGCCATAACCACTACCCAGCGAGGAGTGAAATAGCCTAGCAGGCCAGGCCTACGCGTCTTACCTGTATTGAGAATAACAGCATCAGACCCAAATTCGGCCTTCACCATGGCTATTGCCGCTGGCATTGTGGGGGCTACAAACCTTTTAACTCGCATCCTGCCACCCCACTATTCCCATTACTTGCACCACTGCATCAGGTGGTACCTCATTATAAGAGAGGATTGGTAACAAAGGGAGTGCTCTTTGTAATAGTCGCCGCAAAGGAAGTCGCAATGCTGGCGGTGCCAAAAGCACCGATTGTTGCCCTTGCCCTGCCGCTTGTTCTACTACTTTCGATGTCCTTTTAACAAACAATTGCGCTTTTGCAGGTTCTAAAGGTATATTACCTGATTGCCCCGTTTGAGCCAATAAATCGAGCAGTTCTTCCTCTAACGTTGGTTCCAGGGCGACTGCATTCAATTGACCATCGTCCCCTGCATAAAGATGCAATATTTGCCGGGATAAAGCCTCCCGTACCGCTTCCGATAAAACGTCGGTGTCTTTTACGTTACGAGCTAAATCAGCCAAAGTCTCCAGTATGGTGACTAAATTGCGTACAGGTATACCCTCACGCAACAAGTTTTGCAGTACCTTTTGCAATTCACCTATGGTTAGTACATCCGGAATTAACTCATCCACCAATGAAGCCGAATCGCCCCGCACGGCATCGAGCATTATTTTCATCTCTTGCCGCCCCAGCAGCTCATGTGCGTGAGTGCGAATCACCTGTGTAATATGGGTGGCTAACACTGCTGTTGGCTCCACCACAGTGTATCCGGCGCTTTCGGCCGCAAATCGTTGGGCGGAGGGTACCCATAATGCCGCTAAACCAAAAGCTGGATCTTTGGTGGGTATGGCGTTAAAATCCTCTGAGGGTGGTGTGCCCGGCCCTACAGCTAAATAATGATCGAGTAATAATTCACCTTGCCCTGCTGGCAAACCAGATATTTTTATGGCGTAACTATTGGCAGCCAACTGCATGTTATCGCGAATGCGAATAGCAGGTACCACAATACCTAGTTCTAGCGCAATTTGCCGGCGAATTAACGTGATACGCTCAAGTAAATCGCCACCCTGACCGGCATCAACCATATTAATTAGCCCGTACCCTAGCTCCAATTCCATGCGGTCAGTCTGTAGCAACGGTAGCACACTCTCCGGGCGCTTCTCTTCTTCTTCTTGGCGATCTTTTTCCCGGGCTTGCTGAGCATCTAGTCGCTCTTGTGCTTGCTTTTGCATAATGGTACCTAGTGCAAACATACCGGACCCAATCATCAAAAAGGGGATAAAAGGTAGCCCGGCTAAAGGAAAGGTCAGCATCACAACACCGGCGATACGCAACACCCGTGGTTGAAACAGCAACTGGGCTGCCAGATCCTCGCCCATGTTGTTTTCATTAGCTGAACGGGTGACAATAATGCCTGTGGCGGTAGATACCAATAAAGCTGGTATTTGCGAAACCAATCCATCGCCCACAGTTAATAGCGTATACTTCTGCATCGCCTGGGCTAATGGTAAACCCCGCTGCAACACGCCAATGGCAAACCCACCTAAAATGTTAATGGCCGTGATAACAAGGCCAGCAATGGCATCTCCTTTTACAAATTTGCTGGCGCCATCCATCGCTCCGTAAAAATCAGCCTCTTGCTGGATTTGTGCTCGGCGCTGACGGGCTTGATCTTCTGTCATCAAACCAGCGTTTAAATCAGCATCTACACTCATTTGCTTACCGGGCATGGCATCCAAGGTGAAGCGGGCAGCCACTTCTGCTACCCGTTCAGCACCTTTGGTAATGACAATGAACTGAATCACAACCAAAATAAGGAATACCACAAACCCCACAACCGGGTTACCACCCACCACAAAGTTACCGAACGTCTCAATTAGTTGGCCAGCATAACCGTTCAACAACACCAAGCGAGTAGAGGAGACATTTAATGCCAATCTAAACAAGGTTAACAGCAATAAAAGAGAAGGGAAGGCCGAAAACTCCAGCGTATGCCTAATATTCATGGTCAGCAATAAAACCAGCAACGATAAACTAATGCTAAATGCTAGTAAAGCATCGAGAAAGAAGGGCGGCAAGGGTACTACCATCATTAGGAGAATAAGCATAACGCCTACAACTGCTATGATATCGGCGTTCTTCATTGATACCACCTAGATCCTTCTTTCTAGTGCCTTGTTTTACCCTTTAACCTGTATACAAAAGCCAACACCTCAGCCACCGCTTGGTAAAATTGTGCTGGTACCGGGCCATCTATTTCAACCCCGTGATAAAGTGCTTGCGCTAGCTCTACATTCTCCACTATTGGCACCCGATGCTCTTTAGCCAGAGCCTTAATGCGTTCTGCCAGCAGCCCTGCACCTTTAGCAACTACAACCGGGGCCGGAGTCTTGCGTACATCGTAACGTAACGCCACTGCTAAGTGAGTAGGGTTAGTCACCACTACATCGGCTTGCGGTACCGCTGTCATCATGCGACGTAAGGCCATCTGGCGTTGGCGTTGGCGAATTTTCCCGCGCACATATGGGTCGCCTTCCGTCTGTTTGAGCTCGTCCTCCACCTCTTTGCGTGTCATACGGATGCTCAATTCGTACTCCCAGCGTTGATATATATAATCGGCCGCCGCTAACGCGATAAAGGCAATACCCACTTCCTTAGCTAACTGCCCTATCAGCCGGCTACCAGCAGTGAACGATTGCTCAGGCGAAACGCTGGTGTACAAGGGTAATTCTTGCAGGCCAACGTGGATTATGCGGTAACTTAAGTAACCGATAAAACCCACCTTTAGCAAACTCTTTACTAGTTCAATCAGTGCTCGCTTGCTGAACAATCGCTGCAAACCATTGATCGGGTTTAACTTATCCCAGCGTGGTTTTAACGTTTCTGTACTAAAAAGAATACCCACCTGAACCAACTGACTGACCAACGCCACCCCTACTACTCCTATAAACAAAGGTGCTAAAATTTGCAGGGCGATCATAACTAGGGGTACTACTAGTTGATTTAATTGGTTGGCATTCAACAATTCCGCATCAGCCATGGCCGATAGTCCCTGCTTCATTAAGCGTTGGGATAACATGGCCATACTACCTGCCCGCCCAGAGAACACAGCGTAAACTACCAAAAGCATGAGCGCCGGGCCTAATTCAGCTGTACGGGCTACCTGCCCTTTACGCCGCGCTTCTTGGCGGCGACGCGGTGTTGCTGGTTCAGTACGCTGCCCACCGGCACCCATGGTTCACCTCGCTATCGCAACCCTTGAATGAAGCCCATTAATTGCTGGTAAAATTGGCCATTGC
>CAYMKM010000023.1:10818-12660 GCA_964390985.1 uncultured Clostridia bacterium
CGCTATCGCAACCCTTGAATGAAGCCCATTAATTGCTGGTAAAATTGGCCATTGCTGCTGAAAACGCCTGCTGCCCACTCCAG
Source organism: uncultured Clostridia bacterium (assembly GCA_964390985.1). Classification (GTDB taxonomy): domain Bacteria; phylum Bacillota; class Limnochordia; order DTU080; family DTU080; genus CAYMKM01. The sequence continues at coordinate 10,902 of CAYMKM010000023.1, forward strand.
TAAAGCTACTATGCAAATAGTTGCCGCTAACAACCCAGTGATGATTTTTACACTAAAACCTATCATAAAAATGTTAAACTGAGGTACTACCCGCATAGCCACTCCCAAAGCGGCATCGGTGAGTAACACAGCCATGGCCACCGGTAGCGCAACCTGCACTCCAGCGGTAAACATCCAGGCAAAGGAGGCAAAAAACGTAGCCGCTGCCTGTTCGCTAAGCACAACCTGCCCCGGAGGTATGGTGCGAAAACTCTCACCCAACACCCGCAAAACACCTAGGTGACCGTCGGTTAAAAAGAAGACCTGGCCCACTAACACGTAATATAGCTGCCCAAATACCGGCATTTGCCCACCTTGAGCCGGATCAAAAACGCTAGCCATTGCTAAACCCATGGGCACCTCCACCATATGCCCCGCTATTTGTACTGCAGCAAAGGTGAGTCTGGCAATAAAACCAATTGCTAGCCCTATAAGCAGTTCACCGGCAAAAAGCGTAGCTTCCTGCAGTAAATTGGGGGCTAAGCCTGTTAACGTCGGCGTAAATATAGGGACAAACAAACCAGTGATAAACAGCGCCAAACCAACCTTTACCTGCACAGGAATCCCGCGCTGACCCAACAATGGCGCTCCCACAATTAACCCTAATACTCGGCCAAACGCTGGTAAAATGCCTATCATCGCACATAATGATGCAGATTCCCCAATAAATTAGCTGCATACTGGGTGAGTTTCTGCAACATCCACGGCCCGGTCAGCATAATAGCGATCAACGCCGCAATAATTTTAGGTACAAAGGTAAGCGTTTGTTCTTGAATTTGGGTGGTAGCTTGAAATAGGCTAATACATAACCCCACTATCAGGCCTAGTCCTAACACCGGAGCGGATACCACCAATACAGTCCACAACGCTTCCCTACCCAAAGCAACAACCACACCATCTGTCATCGGGCCACCCCCTTACGCATACCCTAGCAGCAAAGAGCGAATTACAATATGCCAACCATCTACTAAAACAAATAGTAGCAATTTAAAAGGTAAAGATATCATCACTGGTGGCAGCATCATCATGCCCAACGACATTAAAACACTGGCCACTATCATATCAATCACTAAAAATGGGATGTATAACACGAAACCCATTTGGAAGGCGCTTTTAAGTTCGCTTATAACAAATGCCGGCACTAATACATATGTAGGTACATCTTTAATATCAGCAGGAGGCGGATTACCAGACATGCTCGCAAATAATGCCAGATCTTTTTGGCGGGTAAATTTAAACATAAACTCACGCAAAGGAGTCTCTGCTTGTTCTCCGGCCGCCCGAAAATCCAACTCCCCGGCCAAATAAGGCTGCAAAGCATTGGTATTAATAGCTTGCCAGGTGGGGGCCATAGTGAAAAAGGTTAAAAATAACGCCAGGCCTATTAGCACCTGGTTAGGTGGCATCTGGTTCACACCCATGGCCGTGCGCACAAACGATAAAACTACTATAGTTCGAGTAAACGATGTTAGTAATACCAAAATAGAAGGTGCCAGGGCTAAAATGGTAAGTAATATTATAATTTGCAAGGTGAGAGCCACATCATCTGCACCTTGGGCTTGTTCTACACCCACAGATAAACGGGGTGCTGGCAGGGTAAATTGCGCCTGGGCCATCACTGGCATTGGTTTTATAAACACCAGTAGCATAGCTATACATAAAAGCCAAACCCGAACTCTCAAGCCTCGCTCACCCATTCCGAATCATTTGCATCAGGTTT
>CAYMKM010000023.1:12760-16561 GCA_964390985.1 uncultured Clostridia bacterium
CCATCGGGTAGCACTACAATCTCGCCTTTGGCTATCAGTTTTCCATTCACAAACACATCAACTAAGTCGCCCGCTGGCCGGTCTAACTCCACGACAGAACCCTTACCCAAGGCTAATACATCTTTGAGTAAAACGCGCATTTTACCCACTTCTACCGTTAGGTGCAAGGGTAAATCGAGCACGACATCGAGCTCTCTGGGCGGAGCAAGATTGCTTTCACCGCTTAGTTCACCAAGATGCGGCCGCGTTGATAAGGTATGGTTCAATTTAGCAGCTGATTTTCCGCTTTTTACCGCTGCTGCTATTTGTTCTGGCATCACCAGACCAATAAATACAGTTATGCCATCGCCAGTAGCTTCCATACCCACTAGTACCTGTTGCTCACTGTTGCTCTCCAGCATATCTGGTGAACCGGTTTGCGGCTCCGTCCGAGCCAAGACGCGCACTGCAGTATTCATAACCACGCTTAATCCTTCGGTGATACCTTCGCCCACCAGCTCCCAAAAGTCCGCCTGGGTTTGCGGGTTTTTCGTCCAATGCTCAGAATTACCAGCCTCTGCCAGTGCCCATACCAGGCCAATTTCCCCGTTAATACCACCGTCTAGTGTAGCTGCCACCGCCGTTATGCTATCTGGCATCTCTGATCGCAACGCTTTCCAGCCACCATTTTTTACAATGATGGGACCAATAGTGAAGCGGGCGCCAAATAAATCGGAGAGACGGTTAAAAACTGGTTCGGCCACGCTTTGCCATATATCTGTCATGATACATCGCTCCCTTCTTCCCAACGAGTAACCATGACGGCATAGTTGCTGGCAACTCGCCCTAGCCGCCCCCATAGGTGATGCTCTCCGGCCACGCGTACCACCAGCTCGTCTTGTTCACGATTATTGAGTACGATACAATCGCCTTGCTTTAATTCGAGTAAATCTTTTAGAGTAATGCCAGTCTCCCCTAATTCCAAACTAAGCGTAACCGGAACAAACGTTAGTTGTTGGCGTATTTCTGGAGCAGCTACTACTGCCCCCTGCGATGCTCCCCGCATCCAAAAATGCTCGTGCAATATGGGTAACACCGGTTTGAGCATTTGATAAGGAAAACATACCTGCAAACTGCCGCGCACGTCGCGCACAACTACATCCAATTTGGTCACCACTACCTGTGTGGATGAAGATAACAATTGCACAAATATGGGGTTGGTCTCCAATTGATCAATGGCCGGTTCAATTTTAATAATGTTCTCCAGCGAAGCTTGTAAACTAGATAACACTCTGGATATGACCTGACGCAATAATGTTATTTCGATTTCTGTAACAACGCGGGCCTCCTTTGGCATGAGACCAGGCCCACCCAGTAACCGATCTACTAAAAACAAGCAGAAATATGGATCAATGGTAATCATCATTTTGCCATCCATAGGCGGCAGCGAGCAAACTGCTACTAGAGCTATATCAGTCAACTCTTGATTGAATTTTTGATACTCCATTTCGGTGGTGCTTTTCACCTCTACGCTAGTCATACTGCGCAGTAAAGTAGAAAGAGCACCTGCTAAATGGCGTGCAACGTTGTTATTTACCAACCCTAACGAACGCTCATGCTCCTTTGATATAGTGTCGGGTCGGCGAAAATCATACGGCCGCGCTGCAGACGCGGCCCCTTTTGTTACGGATGTTAACTCCGGGGTTATCTGCATTAAGGCTTCTACTTCTTCGCTTGTTAATTGTGTATCGTCTTTATCGATCTGATCCATTAGCTCTTTCTCCTTAAGGCATTACTAACTCTGTAAAGTAAATTTGAGTTACTCCCGGTGAACCGAGCACATCATTTATGGTGTTTTTAATATCAGCGGCCAGCATATCCATACCTGCTTTACCGGTAATTGAAGAAGGAGTACGGTTACGTAAAATCCGTATGATGGCATCACGAGTCTCTACATCGAGCTTTCGCAATGCTCTAGCCGCCGGATGACTAGCAGTCTGTGCAGAGATGCTCACTTTGATCATGCGTGAGCTCACACCAACCTCCGGTAGTAAATCCACAGTAAAATCGCCTGCATCGTAGCGAGGACCATGTATTTTAGGATCGGCTTGTACACCGCCGAAAAAACGATATGTAAGGTAGGCGCTGCCCACTGCTGTTACGACGAATACCATTAATATGATGAAGGTCATGATTGAAGTTTCATTGCTTTGTTTGCGCATCTTCACCGACTTCCTCCTCCTGCACAATGACATGGGACGGGCTTAGCACCTGTTCAAGTTCCTTAGTAATAACTATCACATCGACTCTACGGTTCAACCGCCGTCCGGCCTCTGATTTATTGGTGGCTATGGGTCGGTATTCACCATAACCTACCGCTGATAAACGGTGGGAATCAATACGGCACTCTTCTAAGAAGCGGACCACTGTTGAAGCTCGGTAAACAGAAAGCTCCCAATTGGATGGGTATACTGCTGTATTAATAGGCCAATTATCTGTGTGCCCTTCTACGCGTATTGAGTTTGGCCAATCGGCCATCACTGTTACCAGCTTGGTTAAAATCTGCTTAGCTTCAGGTAGCAAATCTGCTTTACCTAAATCAAAAAGGAGCTTATCGCTAAAGCGAACAATAACACCTTCGTCACTTTTAACTATGGTCACTGAATCGCTAAGGCCCTGCTGATCTACAAAATCCCGAAGAATATTCTCAATTAAATTCGATGGGTTATCAAAAACTTCTCCCGGCCTAATTAGACCAGCGTCTTCAAGTGGCGGTTGTCCTTGAATGGTACGACCACTTTGCAACACACCAGCATGCTCCTGAAAAGAGGCGAGGACCGCTTGAAACTTTTGTACATCTATTTCAGAAAAAGAATATAGCAGCACAAAGAATGCTAGTAAATTGGTGACCATATCGCCGTATGTAGTCATCCACAAAGGGGAGCCTGGCCCCTCTTTCTTCTTTTTGCGCTGCGGTAACATTAATCTACACCTACCAAAACATCTTCTTGTTCTTGTGGGCTTTCTGTCGCCATGGTCATCACAGTATTTACGTCCCGTTTCTGCAAATACATGGAGAGCATCTCCTCGACCGACCTCGGGTTAGCACCGCTACTGATAGCTGTCATACCCTGAATAATCATAGCGCCTATCATATACTCCTGATCGCTAATTATTTGCAGTTTGCCAGCTATAGGCAAAAACACCAGATTAGCTAAAAGGGCGCCGTAAAAAGTGGTGACCAACGCTAGAGCCAATGCTGGACCGAGTGTTTTGGGATCATCTAGGGTGGAGCACATTTTCACTAGCCCTACTAATGTGCCGATCATACCAAAAGCTGGAGAATAAGCCCCTAGTGACTCAAAAACAGCCTCGGATTGTGCATTTCTCTCTACTACTATTTGCAACTCGTTCTCTAAGGCTTCTCGCAGCTGCTCTGGTGTAGATCCATCGATTGCTTTTCCCACAGCGGTGTGCAACAATCCCGGCGGTATTGCTTCTAAATCGCTTTCTAAGGATAAAATCCCTTGTCTGCGAGATTTAGTTGCCATTTCTACCATCATGTCCGCCAGAGCTTGCGGAGCTGTTTTATGGGAACGAAACACCTGCGTACCCCGGCGTAAAGCATTCCGCACGTTTTCCAACGGATAATGTACCAGAGTAGCAGATATAGCTCCACCTAACACCAATACAGCGGACATAGGGTCAAGAAAACCTTTAATGCCTCCGCCGGCAGCTGAAGCTACAATGATAGAGAGAAACCCCACCAGTAAGCCTACAATCGTTGCAATATCCAAGGTAATTCCCCCTGCTAGCTGGCGG
>CAYMKM010000024.1:0-16269 GCA_964390985.1 uncultured Clostridia bacterium
GAACTGGTGGTTGCGTGCCAGGATCTTTCTTGGGTCACCTGCTGACTCGTCGAATAGAATAAAGTTCTCCACTAGATCCATGAAGTTGCGCTTATCACATACACCCTTGAGCAGCGTTTCCATATCTACGACACCTGGATCTTCTTCAGCCAGACGCTTCCACTCATGGAAATGCCCCCAACGACTAGTGATGGAGCCGATCTTTGCCTTCTCGCCGTTGCCAAACATTACGATAGCATTGTGACGGAAAAGATGCGGGATGGTATCGAGGTAGTCGGAGAAGTTCCGTTCAAAAGCCGTCTTGAGGTCCCTGTGAATGTTCTTGCACTCAATAAACAGCAGTGGCAGGCCGTTGACAAAGCCGACGATATCGGCACGCCTACGGTAGAGATCGCCCTTCACCCACAGTTCGCGCACGCAAAGGAAGTGGTTGTTGGCTGGCTCCTCAAAATCAAACACCTTCAGCCGTTGCCGAACCCGCTCATTCCTGTTATTACGAAAGGTGACCTGAACACCATCACGTATCAGGTTGTGCTTGTCGCGGTTAATGGCGGCGAGTGTCTGGGAGGCAACTGTGGAGGTGATCTGCCGTACTGCGTCATCGTATGCAGCGTCGGGTAAACCAGGATTTAAGTCCAAGAGTTTCTGGCGCAGCGTGCGGATCAGAACGACCTCTCGGTCTGAGTTCCGGCCAAGGAGACTAGCAGGCCCATAATCTTCGTTGTTATATGCATAGATCGATTCCCATCCGAGTTGCTGCTCTAGGTACTCAGCAGTTGTTTGCTGGACCAAGGTGTCCTCGGTGTAGCGGCTCATGTTAACACCTCACCGTTCATCAGCCGTGGTAGAAGCAGATCGTGAGCTTTGGCAAGAGCTTTGCATGTTCTATGCAGGGTCTCAACCTGGGCGTCTATAGGTCGAACGTGTTTCATGAACATGTTTGCGATGGCTTGTGTAGGCTGTAGCAGTTCAATTTCATACAGATCTTTCTTGGTGATCGCGGCGAAGATTGCACCGCTACCCATTATATCCTCCTTGAAGAAGTGATTCCTTAGGGCATAGAAGACCAGATTCTGTTGATCATACCTCGACGTTATGGCTGCGAGACCGCGACCGATGATAATCCTATCGGTTGAGATGTTGATCCGTCCGACCGGAGCACGGACACTGAAAAGGATATCGCCTGGCTTAGCAAATCGATTTCCCTCTGTACAATAAACTTGGTGCGTAGGGAATCTTAAGCCAAAACTCGAGACGCCCTGATGAAATGGAAGACCGTTACCATCTGTATTATAAAAGACTGACTTTGGGCTTTGACCCATAATGATATCCGCTATTTCTCCAAGCTTTTTCTTCTTCCATCCTTTAGGAACTCCGTCCAGAATATCGGCATCTTCGTAGCCAGGAAAACGTAAATAAACGAACCACTCCTTGTAAAGAAGTCGTGCCGACTGCTCGAGCAACTCAATCCGACGCCGGTTGTTCTCGATGAGGTCGTCGTAGGCCGAGAGGACTGTCGCGATACGACGCTGTACTGTGATCGATGGAACAGAAAACTTCAGCGAAAGTAGCTTTGCCTGGCTTAGATTATCCTGCGCAGCACCTTGCGTAAACTGCCTGAATCGCTTCTGTAACATTGCATCAAAGAGGTACTTCACGAACCTCGCATCAGCCTTTTTTTCATCTGGTATGAAGCCAATGACACTATCCGGAAAGCAGGCGTCAAAACCGAGAATGGCAGTATCAGCGATATTCGCTGCTATCGTAATGCACAGTGTCCCCGCTGGCCACATCCTACTTTGGGCAAGGCCTGCCTCACTATAAGTCTGGGAGAATCTGGTTAGGTAAAGGCCCGCGTGCTTGATGTCTCCCGTCTGGACAAAGGGATATGGGCCACCGTACAGGTGTGCAGCGTCACGTGGCCGATGACGCGAGCGACCTCGACTCACGTAGCCGAGTTCATCCAAGCCTTTTTGCTCACACCTCATATCCCCAACTCCTCGAAATTCCTTTGGATAATCACCGCCAGAGACTCGGCCTCAGCGTTAAGACTCTCCAACTCCGCATGGATCTCACGTAAAGCCTCCTCGAAGTCGAAGTTCTCGTCTTCTTCCTCCGGGGCAACACCAACATAGCGACCGGGAGTGAGGCTCCAGTCGTTTGTCGCTATTTCCTCCCGACCTACTAGCTTAACTAGACCTGGGACGTCACAAAGCTTTGCGTCCGGAAAGCGCTCAGTGAGCCAGCGAGCCTGCCGCCAGAAGTAACGAACCTGCTTGAGCTGCTCAACAGCTCGACTACGGAGTTCTTCAAGATCCTTACGAGTACGGTTTATCTCTCTGCCCCGCCACGTATCACTCGATCGCGCTTCACACTCACTCTCACAGGTGTCGGTAAGTCGCGTGACGAGCCTACAGACTTGGTCAGCCTGTTTGGTGAGTTCGCGACTGAGTTCTGCAAACGGAGCTAAACACTCAATCACCTTCTTTAACTCACCGTTTTCGCTATTAAAGCTCCCCCGAGCATCTTCTTGCCTTGCAAGTTCTTCTTGGAAAGCCTCAACAGCGACGTGAAAAGCTGCCATCGCCTGATCGAACTCGTCGTGTACCTTGTATACGCTACCTTCAGGCATTGTGTCTAGGAAAGGCCGGAGTAAGCCCTTCAAAGCGCCAAGCGCTCTTGTCAGGCGTAACAATGGGCCTGGTACCTCGCCGTCATCTCCCTGAGTAATAAAGCAAGCGGCAGCTTCGCTGACACTGCGATGGCAGTAACTGGAGACCAGGTTGAGGTAACGGTCGGTTTGGCCACGGTAAAGCCAGACGATGGCCAGCAGGTTCTGCTGCTGCTCTGGGCTAAAGTCGTATATCTTACGCGTAACCACTCGGTAGATACTACGTGCGTCCAGCATCAGCACCTTGTCTCGGTGTTCGTCTGGCTTGTTTCGGTTGAAGAACCATAACTCACAGGGAACGGTACGAGTGTAGAAGAAGTTCGAGCGAATAGCAATCATCACATCTACGTCGCCTGTCTCGATGAGCTTCTGTCGAACCTTAGCCTCGTCACACCCTGCGCTCGAAGCCTGCGACGACATGACAAAGCCTGCTCGTCCCTGCTCATTCAGGTAGCTGTAGAAGTAGCTAATCCAGACATAGTTACCGTTGGAGATCTTCCCTTTGCGCTCAGGATTGTCCTTAGTACCCTTGCTCACACCTGGCAGCCCAAAGGGTAGGCGAGGATCACCTTTGACCTTGTCCGCGTCTATCTCATCCACGTTGAACGGAGGATTTGCCATCACGTAGTCGGCCTTTCCGACCAGTTCATGAGGGTCTTCATAGTAGGTGATGGCCTGTTGTATATCTCCCTCAAGTCCGTGAACAGCTAGGTTCATTTTCGCTAAACGGATGGTTGTGGCGTTCTTCTCCAGACCACGGAATGTGAGGCGATCAGTAGGGCTTTGGCCTTGGTCCTCCACGATACGTGCACTCTGGACGAACATACCACCGGAACCACAGGCTGGGTCCAACACCGTGCCACTCTCTGGGTCCAGCACATGTGCTATTAATGAGACTAGAGAGACAGGCGTGAAGAATTCACCGCCGTCGTGAGCCTTCTGATCTGCAAACTGTGTGAGGAAATACTCATAGATACGTCCGAATACGTCACCTGAGATCTTCTTTAATTCTTCAGGGTTAAGCGTACGTAGCAGCTGCCCTAAGACTTGGTTGTCGAGTTCCTGGTACTCGCTCTTGGGAAGAACCCCGCTTAGAGTCTCGTAGTCATCCTCAATGGATTCCATTGCCTCTATAATCGCTCTGGCGCGATCCTCGCTATCTGGCAGGGACACCAGGTAATCGAATTGGGCCTTTGGTTGCAGGTAGATAGCACTTTCTTGAGAAAAGTCTTCTTTAGTCAAGGCGCGCGTCTTCCCACCACGTGTGGGTAGCTTCGCCTCTATCCTTGTTCTAGCTGCTAGGTAACGACTGTAAGCATGCCGAAGAAACACCAGACCCATCACTGGCAGGAAGTATTCATTACTGGCGTAGTTTGAGTTGGCGCGTAGCGTGTCTGCCGCACTCCATAGTCGCTTTTCAATAGCTTCAATGTGTTCTAGCTGAGCCACTGTCAGATCAATCTCCTGTTTAGAAGGCTATGCCTTTTGTATTAGCCATAACCAGAGCTTATCCTGTTACCAGCCATTTCGTTCTCTTTGTTTCTTATATTTATGGGCACATTCTGTTGCATAAGTCTGGACCTTGGTTGGACAATAAAAAGTTCGCGGGGAATTGACATACTAGAAAAGTTATAAATGTATGGGTATCGCACTCTTCGTAAGCGGTAGGTACTGTCGCTGATGGAATACAGGGAAGTTTCTAGCGCCAGTAGCTAACTACACAGTGCGTCCCGCGTGCGGCTATGTAACGCAATAATATCCATCAAGTATCGTACAAAGCCTGGGTCTGTTATTTTCCTCTAATCATATTGATCTAGATAACACGATACCATTCTTAAAAGGTCTTACGGTTGTGACTGTTGAAGATGTGGTGGTCTGAAAATGAATTTTGGGCAGTCCGTAAGCAAGGCCAATTTCGGTCGAATATACATACGGTAAAGGATGACGAGTATGCTATTACGACATGCAAGATTCCGTATTATATTTGCCTTTCTATTGATTACCTGCGCAATATGTTTTGCTATATACGGTAACCGTCTTATTACTCAGGCGGCCAAAACTGAAATGAGTATCACACCTAGAAAAATCGGATTATCCTATGTTCGTAGGTTTTCACTTGGGTTTAGTTTCAAGGAAACAGATGCTAGTCGAACATGGGTGGTTGGAATTTCGTCACCAGTTCAAAAACTTGTGGCCTACAACAATCGCGAGTCACAGTTTTGGGTATTCGATCTTACAGGTCGTAAAATAGCTTCCTTCGGTAAAGCAGGCATGCGACCGGGTGAATTTATGACCCCCTCTGGTCTAGCTTTTGATCAAAATGGTAACCTGCTCGTAGCGGACGAGAGCATACCAGTCATCCGGCGCTACCAACTCAATGGACAATATATAAACGACGCCACACCTACAGTGCCTAACGTAGCAGGGTGGTCTGATGTAGCATGGCACGATGGTATTATAATCGCTTCTCCGTCGATATTTAGCGCCTATCATCATAAACAAGGTATACGCTTATTTAAACAAGGTAAATCACAGGAAATTTGTAAGCATTGTTTCGGTCCAGTCGCTCTAGACGCAAACGGTCTTATCTATCTGGTGGATAAAATGACACCGCCAAGTGAGCCTGTACTGCCGCATTTGATGGTGTTTAGTCAGACAGGCAATACAATGCTGCGTGCAGCTTTCCCCATGGTCGGTATTGTTTTTGACATACAGTATTGGCCCGAAGTTAATGGCTTCATTACAACATATTCTGGAAAAGATACGGTTCTGCTAATTCGTGATAAGGGCCGTACGGTCGAAAAGTTACTGGACATTGCGGATAAATCCATACTTACCCTACTGCCAATGTATAACGAGCTCTATGTGGTTCATACAGACGGACAGGTCGAAGTATTCAAGTTGCAAATAGCAAAGTGAGCGTGGTGCCAGTAATGGTTGACAGCAACTCGGTGATCAATTTGCAAAGAGTATGCCGTTCTTATCAGGTAGGTAAAATTAAGCAGCAAGTATTGGGTCCCGTGACACTACAAGTGCAGCCTGGTGAGTCGTTGGCAATAGTTGGGCCTTCGGGTTCTGGTAAAAGTACGTTACTGTCTATTATTGGCTGCTTGGAGCATCCCAGCGCTGGCCTATATTACCTTAACGGCGTTGATGTGACCACTTTGGAAGAACACCAACGGGCACGGGTCCGCCGCGACTATATAGGTTTTGTTTTTCAACGTTTTCACCTCATTGATGAATTGACAGTAGCAAAAAACGTAGCATTGCCATTGGCTTACCAGCGGCGTGCACATAAAGAAACGACAGCTTGTGTAACAGAGGTGTTAGAACGTGTCGGCTTATCGGGCAAGGAGAAAATGCTACCATCGCAGTTGTCAGGAGGCGAACAGCAACGAGTGGCCGTTGCCCGAGCCATCGTAAGCCAACCTAAGGTAATCTTGGCCGATGAACCGACTGGAAACCTAGATTCGAAAACAGGAATAGAAGTAATGCGTCTGTTACTTGAGATACACCAGCAAGATCAAAGACGTGTTCTAATTGTTGTCACACACAATATGGATGTAGCCTGCATGCTGGATAACATTGTGACCTTACGAGACGGACAATTGATCAGCAAAGCTCCCGGTCAAAAAGGAGAACTGATACCATGATCTATATGATCATGCGGGAGATTTTTAGTGGATTTGGTGCCAGTTTTCGGCGTAACCCGTTGGCAGTCTCCCTTCTATGGTTAGGGCTTAGCGCATCTACTGTGGGTGTAATCGCCGGATTTGCTGCCGCTTCTTTTTCGCTGCAATCTTTACGGTATTTATTGCCTGGCAATCTAGAAAACCTTTTGTATATTGATATAGGCATCGTGGAAGAAGATCCCCTGATACCAACAACCCCCTTGCACGAAATCAGCATTGCCGACCTACAAACTATTATCAATAATGGCTTGGCAGAAGGCTTTTTCATGGAAATCACTGGCAGATCCGTCATGACATCAAGTGGCGAAGCGTTTGCTACACAGGTAATGTACTCCGGGAAAACTGCTTTGCAGGGCGGGCTTATCTCAGTCGGTCTACAAAATGCATTGATTGCCCGTGGCGTAGCGGTAAACGCCAGTTTCTCGCAGAAATACCACGTTCATATTGGCGACACTATCCTTCTAAATCCCTGGACCTCGCTAGTTGTCGCGGCTATAGTCGGCCCGCAGCCATTGCTAGATCGTCAACCTACAATCTACATTCCTGCTGAGATAATTCCTAACGCCACAATTGACGCTTCTGTAGGTTTTTACCTACCACATGCTGCAGGATCAACGGCTGATGTTAGCCTCAAACTGGCTGCCACTATACAACAGCTTTATAAAGGTGTTTTAGTACAAGCAATGCCTGGTCTAGATGTACATCGTTTTTCGTTACGAGAACTCCGCACTGTCACTGCCTTTTCCATCTTTGGTGCTTTGATAATCGCGTTGGTCGGTTTTATAAACGCCGGAAGCCTGATCTCCTACTGGGTTCTAAGAAGGTTACCAGGGCTGGTTATTCGCCGGACCATCGGTATCCCCAGCATCTTCCTCTGGCTAAGTCTGGTAGCAGATAACCTTGCCATAGGTATTAGCGCCACTGTAACCGGAGCAGTTATGGCTTTACTTCTGGCATCCATAATTGCCCCGCAAATACCTGTGCATTTTTTAAGTGTACTTGGTGGAATATGCCTAATGCTGGTGGGTACCATCACGGTCTCCGTTCTATTAGCCCGAACAGCATTTCGGCTAGAACCTGGAATCGCGCTACGGAGGTCAGTATGATGTTACTTTGCATCAGACAAGCGCTTGATATGCTAAAAACCAGACGCACACGTACTACACTTGCCATCGTGCAATTTACTATCGGTCTGTTTGCTTTGTCTATAATGGCTTTACTTGTATTGCATATTTACCAGGTTAGCATGGTGTTACAGTCTTCATTCACTTCAACTAGAATTGCCCGTTTATCTGCAATGGGGAATGCTCATAACCAAAGTCATAGGTTCACATTGTCCGATTTAGCGGAACTAAGGCGCATGCCAGGTATCGAACGAGCAGGAGTGTTTTGGCATGGTTGGGCTGACTTGCTCGGAGAGGCAGTACGCATTTATGTAGTGGATAATGAGATGGAAAGCATCATTCGTCTACATGCAAGCCACATTAACGCAGTAACTGACCCTCAATCTAGCTCCGGTGTTGCATCACGCCGAACAATTAAACCTGGGTATGTTTATGCTAGTCCCCATCTATATACTCGCTTGGCCAAGGAATATACACCCCATCAGCAGTTCAATATAAAAATAAACGGTTCTCCATTGACCACGCAATTAGGCGGGATAGTGCAACCCGTTTTAGGTTGGCCGAGCATGTACGTCGCCGATCTGGCTAAAATGGAGCTATATGATAACTACCTTGTAGTCGATTTTTCCACGGTTACCGCTATCTTGCCAAACATCAACATTGACGGCTCCGTTTGGCTTAGTTTTGCTGCAAACGACGATTACAATGCTCAAAAAGAAGCACTTAAAAAATGGTACCGATTAAACCACACTGGTCTGGATCTTGAATTCTTCTCTGTAGCGGAAGCCATTAGCACAAGCAATCCTTGGCAGAACCCCGGTACTAAAGTAAGCTTGGTAATGGCCATATTCCTACTTATGCAGTCCACCATTGGTTTTACCGGACAGTGTTTGCTGATGACTGAACTACGCAGAGGTGAATGGGCGTTACGAATGGCCTTAGGTGCTACTAAACGTGAGCTTATGACACAGGTGGTTGTAGAAACGGCTTTTGTGATCTGTACCGCCTCTATTCTGGCTTTATTTGCCACAATACTGATAGCACCAACAGTGCGAGCATCAATGCAAGGTTCTTGGCTTGTATTTGGCATCAGCCGTTATATAGCACTTGCAATAATGGTCGTTATTGTATCTTTTGTTATCGCAACTATTGCAGCTTTACAACCTATCGGTATAGTTGCTGCTAGCGAACCATCAGTGGTATTGAAAAGCGAGGTTTAAACATCAGTGCATTGACAATAGAGGCAAGGTAAAGCAACAAACACTAAAGCGACCACCTCACGGTAGCCGCTCCAGCTCTTCTTATATGGCGGAAGGGGGGAGATTTGAACTCCCGGCAGCTTGCACTGCGACGGTTTTCAAGACCGCTCCGTTCGGCCGCTCCGGCACCCTTCCATTTCCATAGTAGTTTATCACGCTCTTCATTAATCAGTCAAACCCCTGTACAACGAAAACTTACATATAATATCCGTCATATTCTGCCACTCCGCCGCACCTGCATATCAGTATGCGCAACTCGTGCGCAACTTATTGCCCATTCTGCCCCACACATAACGCATTACACTCCACCAAAACAGCGTCTCCACGCTAGCGCCGCATGCCGCTACCTCAACCCCAGCTCACCGCTGTACAATCAGCACCTCCTCCGTTGCAACTCCTCCATACCAGCTCCTGCCCATTTCCTTCCCCACCACCCCATCTCCACAGCATCTTTTTCAGCTCCTAAACTTTATTTGTGAAAAAAGCAGGAATCGCGCCACAATATGGGAAATATATTGAGCACATGTTGCGCACCAAGGAGGATAGAACATGAGCGTCACCATCGCCGATATCGCCCGAGAAGCTGGAGTTTCACCCTCCACCGTCTCCCGCGTCCTCAATGGCAAAGGTCGTCTAGCTGAAAGCACCCGCCAGCGCGTGTTAAAAACCGCTCAAGCCTTAGGTTACCAAACTGACACCACTGGCGGCATAGTAGGCATCCTTTACACCCGGCGATTGCGTGTCCTCATAGCCGATCCATTTTACGGAGCCATTATGGAATCCGCCGAAGAGACCTTCCGTCGTTGGGATCATCGTGTGTTCTTCTCTACACTTAGTGACCCAGAATACGATGCCAAGCACCTGTTTAAAAACTTCCATTACGCTGGTCTTTTGCTGGTAGGTGGCGATATCCCATCCGAACTAGTACGCCGCCTGCAAGAGATACCCGTACCCCTTGTTCTAGTAGATAACGAAATGCCCGAGTTAGGCGTGGATGCCCTGGTTATAGCCAATGATCAAGGCGCACGAGCCGCCACCAACCACCTCATTGAGCTCGGTCATAAAAATATATGCTACATTGGCGGCCCTATATCGCACCCATCCCTTTACCAACGTCAGCAAGGTTTCCTAGCTGCCATGGCCGCCGCCAACCTACCCGTGAAAGAAGGCTGGGTTTTCACTGATCCTACCCTGGAATTCGGTGCTCAGCTGGGCTTTGCCGGGTTCAAAAGCATCGTCGCCAACACAGGCGTATCGCCCAACAGCGCCACCAGCGCCGGCACCACAGCCACAGCTGCACCCGCCACCGCCACCGCACCCACCGCCGTCGTATGCGCCAACGATCACGTCGCCCTAGGCGTGCTCCAAGCCTGCGCTGAACTGGGCCTGCGTGTTCCCGAAGACATTTCCGTAGTAGGCTTCGACGATATACCAACTCACTTTGGCCCGCCCCTCACCACCGTGCGGGTACACACACACCAAATGGGCTGCATGGCTGCCCAAAGACTTTACGAGTTAATCACTGGCACCAACAACCACCCTATAAAAATAGAGGTCTCCACCCAACTGGTGGTACGCGCCTCTACTGCCGCACTACAACGCTAAGGAGGTGAGCCACCCGGTACTCCTATAAACGTGTTGGGTTCAGTAATAGTAAAGGCTGCCTACGCTTTACACATTATGGAGGTGGAGTTAAGTGAAACACAAGCGAATAAGTGTCCTCATAATCGGCCTTGCCTTATTGCTAACCACATTTGCCGGGGCCCAAGCTGCCACTCGTGAACTAGTAATTACCGTACCAAACACTACTGGCCAACCTGTGCCTGTAGCCATCAGCTTCGATGATCTACGCACAGCCATTGGCCTCGATTTCCCCGCCAACTGGGATTCCATCCGTGTATACAACGCCAGTGGGCAAGTCATCCCTTATCAAATCGATGATATTGACCTATCCGGCAGTTTATCCGGTGCGGATGAACTCTCTTGTTTGGCCACCGGCAACATCACCATCAAGCTAAACGACGAAGATGAAGCCATTAAACCACGTTACGCCAACGCTTTTACCATTGAAAAAGAGAACGGCATCGATGTAATTCGCACACTCGATGGCCAACTAGCCGCCGAAGTAACACCTTTTGGCACCGTCAACCTGGTTAAAGCTTTCGGTATAGAGGATGTTTTTGTCCAGAGCGTCGGTGCCCTGCGTTACGCTGGCTGGCCCGAAAGCCGCTGGTATACAGAGAATGAGCTAGGCCCGCACCGCGAATTCAACACCTTCGAAGAACCACTGCGCCTAGCTAAGCAGCAAATATCTACAACCACACCAGTACGTGTCGTAATCATTAACAAAGTGGCCTCCGATGTATTTCCTGGCCTACGAGGCACCATTGCCGTTTCAGTATGGGCAACAGGTGAAGTAAGCGCCAGCTACAACCTGAAAATGGGTGCCTACACCGACCTCACCAAGCTCATGCCCTTTGTGGGCGGCGTAATGGCCAACAGTAACGATGCTAGCCACATTCTGCCCGCCTTCCGCTGGCTAGATTGGGCCGAGGAACAAGGCATCTCCTCTGCTGCATATTACAAAGATCGAGACGCCATTATCTCGCAATACAACAATAACTACATCATCTTCCCGGCAAATAAGGCCCCCCAGCCACTGTTTTGGGGTGCTTCCTACATCTTTGCTAGTGCCGAGCGCTGGCGCACCAACTACTCCGCCGAAAAGCAGCTGGGTCTAGCCGAAATGCTACCAATACTCCCAGCTGTCCCCACAGACCTAGTTGGCAAACTCGAAGGTGTCAACTGGCATTTGGAAGGCGAGTGGCGCACAGGCTACTTCCGCTGGATAGCCGATGAAATAGTCTCATTCCGCAAGAATAACAACATCCCGGTAGATATTGTTACCGATATGGTCAAAGGCGATTGGACACTGCACTCGCAACCAAGCGAGAGCTTCAACTTCCTGTTCTACTATGTGCCATACCAAGCCAGCGACGCAAAAGCTAGCATCAGCTTCCTAGAGAACCGCTACGCTGAAATCGCCGGTGTGGACATTGGCCAATAACGTTTTGTTTTCGAAATACGCGGGAGGTACGGGCCAACAGCCACGACCTCCCCGCCCAACCCTTGGTTTATTATTTAGAGAGGATGTGTTACACATGAAAAAACTTGGCCGCATTCCTCTCCTCCTGCTTGTAATTTTGCTGTTATCCACTGCTTCCAGCCTGGCAGCACCCAGTAGAGTTTGGGTGATGACCGGTCCTAACACATCTGAATACAACGTGGTCAAAACCATTGCCGATCGCTGGAACGCACTACACCCTGACAAACAGGTGGATGTGCAAATGTCTGCCGGCAGCGAGGACGTTCTTAAAGTGGCTATTGTCGCCGGCCAGGCCCCCGATATTTATACAGCCATGGCTTCCGGCCCTTACGTTGGCTTTGCCAAAGATGGCTTTTTAACAAACTTCAACGAACTACCCGGCTTTAATGATTTAATAGCCGCCCGCTCTTTTGGCCCCATCATTACCGATTACACTTACGCTGGGCAAAACTTTGTCATTCCCTGGCAAACAGAGGTTTTGCTTTACGAGTATAACATCGATATGCTCAACAATATTGGTGTCGGCAAGTTCCCCTCCTGCTACAGCGATTTCTACGGCGTTTGCGATAAACTAACGCAGTTCAAGCGTGGCTGCATTGAACTGCACTTAAGCACCACCTGGAACGAACGCATCGCCGATTACTACCTGCACTATTTGGCTGCCTCCGGAGGTCGCACCCTAATAGAGCGGCGGCGGGCCACCTTTAACAGCCCCGTCGGCATCGCCACACTGCAGTTTTTAGTAGAAGCATACCGGCGCAGCTATCCGCTGGATGACGTAATAGGGGGCGATTTGTTCATCTCCGGTTACATGCTCACCAAGCGCTGGGGTCAAGCCGCCACCAGTCAGTTTAACGAAGCCGGTTTCAACTGGGGCGCAGCCCCTGCACCGGTCCCCGATGATTACAGCGGACCGCAACCACCATACACGTTCATGAATATGAAGCACATTGTCATGCCATTTAACGCCAAAAACCAGCAAAACGCCTGGGCTTTCCTCAAGTTCATGCTGGAACCTGAGAACGATCGCGTCTTGCTAGATTCAGGCCGCTTCCCAGTGCGTACCGATTTAGGCACTCACCGCGCTTTTGCTGATTGGTTCCGCAAGAATCCGCAAGGGCTGCAGTTTGCCAACCACATTGGCCGTGCCCGTGATTTAGATCAAATTGCCAACTTGGTGGAGATCTACGAGGCGTTCAGCGAGCATTTCATTAACGCTATTCTGGGCCGTATTGCTCCGCACATTGCTTTGGAGCAAGCGGCAGATGCGGTTAACCGCCTGGTGTTTTAAGCATGGTTACTTCTCCGATACGCCTAACTAAAGCTCTCGTTGTCATAGTGCTCGTAATTGTAATGGTAACCAGTGGCGTATCTTTAGCTATGGGTGCAGGTGAAGCGTCTTTGCACCAACCTGCACCCATCACTTTCGCTGGTATCACCGCCACCTGGGATAATTCCGGCCGAGTGATACTCGAAAGCACACAGCATCCAGGCGCACTAGCCCTTGAGCTACTGCCCAACCGCCCTTTTCGCCAGCAATGGTTGCAGGAAATAAGCTACCATAGCAACGCTGAAGAAGAATCGTGGTCGTTTATCAGCAATACTGGCCAAGGCCGCTACCGGGGAATAATCCGTTTTGACCGCCGTTACCCCGGCCTCATTCATTGGTCGGTGTGGGCCACGTTCCCACAAATTCAAAGTTTTAATCTTTCTGTACCCGATTTATACCCGTTCGATATCACTACCCAAAATGCTGGCGGTCGTTGGTTACGGCCTATACTCACCCCAAAAGGTAGCCAGCTACCCGCCGCTCTCAGTTACGATTCACAAATGCATTTGCACCTGCTCTACTTGGTCAACCTCTCCGCTTTAGATCCTCTTTACGCCAGAATGCCGGCCGATCCGCAAGCACCCGTTTATAACAGCCCCGAGGGGCTGGGTTTCCTTTGCCCAAAGGGCGTGCTCCCGGCTCAAGTTGAGCTACCACTGGCCGATGCTTTCCTTTATATACAACCTGAGCAGCCCCTTTATGCTCAGCCCACCACCCGCTATGTTTTAATGATAGCCGATGTATACGATCGCTTGCCCCAACCGGCCACCACCCACACCGATTGGGCCGGCCTAGTAGCTCCGGCGGCTATAACCGACTTGTTACGCCCCGAGAATTGGCACCCATATGCTGGTAACTTGTACCTCAAACCCTATGTGGCCGATGCCCGCCCATCCATAGAGTTCATTGCCGGCGGCGATGTTTTGGTGCCCCTTAACGATGCCTTGCCCATTTTTGCGCCTGAAGAGCAGCCCGCCGCCTTAAAGCTATCCCAGCAAATTGCCCAGGGACTAGACGTATTTCACGATACTTATGTAGGCAGCATTGGCAACAACCCCGCCCCTATGGCCAGCGTATGGGACTCTTGGTATTGGTTTAACGGTTACATCAACATGATGAACCTAGCCCGGCAAGGGAATACAGATGCCCAACGCATAGTCTTAGCCAGCGCCGAAAAGCTCGTGCAGGTGGGGCGTGCTTTCCATTACCGCTTCCCGTTCATGATGAACATCAACACCTTGCAGCCGGTGCGGCAGGAGTTTTACCAAGGCGATACTACCGGCGCCTACATTTACCTAATGCTCGGTTATTACGAGTTGACCGGCGATCCTTTTTACTTAACCGAAGCGCAAAAGGCAGTAACCGTCATTGCCAGCTTTAACTTTGATCTCTCCTACGAAATGCATATGAGCGGCATTTGCCTGGCCGCCTTAGCTTGGCTGGCGCAAATATGCGAAGAACCTGCCTACCTTGAGCTGGCCAATGTGCCTTTAGCCAACATATTGCAGGCTAGTTGGCTGTGGGAGAACAACTACGGCTGGGCTCGAGAGTATCGTACTTGGGGTGGCTTGAGCCCCATATCTGGCTCCGCCATGATCACCGCTTTTGAAATGCACAACGTATGGCGCTACCTGCAAGAGTTTTATCAACGAGCTCATCACGAGCTGTCAGCACCCGTACGCAAACTGGTGGCCGAGCTGATCAAGCAGCAAATGGCCGTGGGGCGCAGCCTATTGCCACCATTCCTACCGCAAGAGGCTTTGAGCAACCAGCCCGATTTAGGCATAGTAGATCCTCAGCAGTTCATACCCCTAGAAGATCTACGCAGCGGCCGTTTTACTTCGGGCACTATTGGCCAGGAGATATACGGTGCTGGCCTGCCCTTTCAGTTTGTAGCCGCTGCCTACAGAGCCATTACCCCAGAAGGATTGCGCCTTTTTGCTGAGTACCCCATTGTGCAACTGCAATATAATGCCCAGGAGCGGCAAATCACGGTCGAGTTAGGTGGCACAGCCGATTACACTACCCGCTTGCGCTTAGAGTCCACAACAACCCAGGGCCGTCCGCAAGATTGGCAGCTGTTCACCGCCACTGGCGAAGCTCTACCCCTGCAGGTGCAAGAGAACGCCGTGGAGGCTATAGTCCCCGGTGGCAGCACGCTTATATTTCGCCTGCGCCAAATGCAATGGCAACCCGTTGGTCAAGCTGGTTTAGGCGCACCCACACTGCTGGTAGCAGGCCAGAGCCATCCGTTTACCGTGGAATTGAGTAACCCCACTGGCGACGAACTCGTTGTTACTTTTGCTGCCCAGGCCTCCTGGGCGCCAGGTGAAGAAGCTACCACACAAAAATGGGCGGTGACGCCCGCGCAGCTCAACCTACCCGCCTACAGCACTACTCGCATCACATTACAGCTGCAAGCAGCCCCGCCCCAGCCCGCTGGCCTGGCGCAAATCACGTTAATGGCGCAAGCTGGCGAACGACTGCTGCCTAGCCACACCTTTTTAGCAGAAATCGTGGGTCAAATGGATGCCGGTTTTTCCGATACCTTCAACAAAGCAGGCGTTTGGCAGCCCTACCGGGGCTCACCTGTACAAATAGAGAGCGGCTTCGGCACAGGTATCTTCCTCAGCCAAGCAGGACACGCCGTCGCCGCCAGCAAAGAATTGGTGATTGATGTTGATCGTTACCCCATTTTAAGCCTTAATGTGCAGCGTGCCGAAGGTGCCTGGGCTCTGCAGGTGGTTGACTCTGACCACCCTGAGCAGGGGTTATATATTCAAGGCGACACTTCTGCCACTGGCGTTTTCCACTATGATTTGCGGGAACGGCTTGGTTGGCACGGCTTACAGCGCTTTCGCATTCTAGTAATTCCGGTCGGGCAAAACAAGCGACTGTGGTTGAAGTGGGTACGCATTAGTGATGAATAAGCTTAACACGCAAATTGGAGGTTGGCATTCATATGCTGAAAATGCAACGCTTGGGTGTTGTTTTAACCCCATCTACTAAAAATACACATACCGTCGCTAAATTCAACGCTGGCATGGCCCTCGATGGCGATATTGTACACATGGCTTTTCGCTACGC
>CAYMKM010000025.1:0-2156 GCA_964390985.1 uncultured Clostridia bacterium
AGTATTAATACCAATATGTTCACTGGTGACCTTTATGCCAACTTCCGTAGTTTTGCCCTGCATCCCCAAATACGTGGGAGTGAGTATGGCCAACAATTGTTCGCCGCCGGTTTAGAAAAAGTGACGAAGGTAGGAGGAGTGAGTAAGGTGGTGGGTAAAGTGCATGTAGATAATATTCCCATGCGGCTTCTTTACAAACAGTTAGGTTTTGCGCCGGTACACCTTACCATGGAGCTTAGTCTATCGGATAAGTCAACCAATATGAGGAATGAAACTTGAGCTCAACAACAGTAGTTAATAAAGAACCAATTAAAGTGGTTTTTTGGGATCTAGATGGCACACTTTGGTCAGGGACACTGGGAGAAGATTCTGCCAGCGATATAGTACCTCACCCCGAGGTACTAGCCACATTGCACGAACTAGACAGTAGAGGTATTCTCAACTCCCTTGTGACTCAGGCCGCTTTTGATATCGCTCAGTCACATTTAAAAGCAATTGGTTTACATGAGCTGTTTGTGCAACCTACGTATGCTGTTGGCAGTAAAGCCCGGGCAATAGCCAGCAGTCTTACAGCATTGCATTTGCTACCAATTAACGCTGCGTTTATTGATGATCAGAGTTTCCACTTGGAAGAAGTGAAGGCTTTATTGCCAGAGGTATTGGTACTACCTGCTCAACAAGCAGCTAAATTGAGCACACACCCTCGTTTTCAAGTATCATCTGTATTAGGATCCAGCAGAAGGCGCATGATGCAGGCCGAAGCAAAAAGAGGAGCAGCCGAAAACGTGTTCGCCGGTGATCGCGGCGAGTTTCTGCAAGCCTGTCAAATGATACTCACTTGCCGTCGGGCGCAACCGGAAGATATGCCTCGGTTTAAAGAGCTGTTGCAGCGAGCTCATCAATTTTCGGCAAATGGACCGCATGCACTCAGTAGTAACGGTAGATTTTATATTGGCGAGTTGAAAGATCGTTACGGCGATTACGGGTTGGTAGCCGCAGTCGTAGTAGAAGATAGTATAAATGCAAAGCAGCCCATTTGTGTTCAACTAGCTATTTCCTGTCGGGTACAAGGGCGGGGAGTGGTGGAGTCTTTTTTGCGTTGGCTTGTTAATACAGAAGGTAACAATTTTGTTATACGCACGGCAATAACACCAGTAAATCGGTCACTACGTACAGCGTTGCGTTTATGCGGATTCAGTAAAATAGATGACGGCGACAATGAGGAATTGCTACAGTTAATGCGTCCAGAATTATTGCGTTACCCAGTTTGGATGAGAGTAAAAGAAGGGAAATAATTCATGTATACACCTGAAGGAAAACTGCTGGCTATTCTCAGCCGGTTATCTGGGCGTCCACCAGAAAAAATCACACCTGACATGCCTTTATTTGGCCAAGGTTTAGGTTTGGATTCACTCTCTGGAGTTGACCTACTAACAGCGCTAGAAACAGAGTTTGCTATTACGCTAAATGATATTGACCTTCATATGACCGCTTTAGATAATGTGGGTTCGCTACTTACCTTAGTACATAAAGCTACAGCTCGTTCTTGGGCTAATATTATCCAAGAAGTTGCTCAAGCAGCTCACCTGCAAGAAGGCTCAAGTGGGGTAGAGAACACCCTGGTGCAAATACGCCAGCACCCGGGAGCAACATCGCGTCAGCTGGCTGCTAAATGCAACTTGCCTACGCCATGCATTTCGGCATTGCGTAAGGAGTTAGTTAAAGCAGGTTTGGTAGAGGAAGCGGGGAAGGGGGCTCTGCTAACAAGGCAGGGGCAGGAAATAACCGATGGTTTGTACCCTCAGGTACTTCCTACAGCTGGTTTACCGGGGCAAGCTTATGGACGCTGCGCTAACTACCCGCTGTTTAATGAATTAACAGCACAACTGGTACCGTTGTTGGCCAAACGCCCACAAGCGAATACCGCTCTTGACCAGGCCAAATGTCTACCGGAAACAGTGGCAGCCCGCGCCTTGCTGGCACTAGAGTATGGCGCAGTATCAGGTCGGCGTATCGCTTTCATAGGCGACGATGACTACACATCGGTAGGAATAGCGGTATTAGGCAAAATGTTGCGGGCCCATGGCGCTTTAGGTCCGATACAGTTAAATGTATTCGATGTAGATCAACGAATTGTCGCAGACCTCAATTCCTTA
>CAYMKM010000025.1:2256-4120 GCA_964390985.1 uncultured Clostridia bacterium
ATGGGTTTGCTCATTCGTGAAGTGCTACCCGGTTTTAACCGCTACGAAGGAGCTAGCCTATGGGGGAACCAATCGCAAATGCTGGTATTTACTGGCACTAGCCAAATTGATCCAGCGGTGCAGGAAACATATGACGGTCCACTTTATACGGCAGACTTTCGTAGGTTGCCACATTAATGTATAACTGCCAACAGGCAGGAACCGCATAGCTTAAATGAGAACAGATATAAAATGGATCTATTGGCGAAGCGGAGGTATTATTTACGCTGATTTCACGATGCTATCGCACCGTCATAATGGCGATCATATTCATAATTATTACGTCGGCCAGTTTGGCCCCTGTAGCTGCCCAAACAGGACTCTACGCCTATATTGAAACAGCGCCAGTAATAACAGAGTTAGTTGCTGGTAACGTTTCTTGGGCGGTCGGTCATCCAAATGGCAAAGGTGAACCAGCACAAGTGGCTGTTGTTGCTGACGGCAGGGTATACCTGTTTGATTTAAGCGCAGATACTCTGGTTTTCCAACGTGAATTGATTGGTTTTCCCCAAAAGGTAACCAGCTTGGCTCTGGCCGATTATGATGGCGATGGCCGCGATGATTTATGGGTCGGCATGGCTGGTTCAGGAGCGTTATATGTATATAGCCTACAAGAGGGGTATGCCTTGTTGGCTGAGGGCGGGCGTACTTGGAGTGATGTTAAACAAATACTCACTCCTGATTTAGATGGCGATGGTTTTGCTGATGCTGTATTGCGTACTGCTTCGGGTACTATTGCCATGTTTTTACGCCGTCCTGAGGGTCTAGTATCTGTAAAAATCCCTTCAGCCATGAGTTCACGGTTAGATAAAGTGGCGTTTATGGCCGCAGGTGATGTAGATCAAGATGGTCACGATGAGTTGATACTTGCCCGTGATCGCAGTTATGTAACCATGTGGCGCTGGATCAAAACAGCTGATGACTCCGTGGCCACAGCCCTGCAATTGGGTGCTAAAACAGCAGGTAGTGCGGGTAATCCGCTAGCTGAGAAACGTCGGCTGCGACCTATGCCAGCAACCGATAGCGGCGAGTTATACAATTGTTGGGAATGGTATCCCGATAACCCCATACAATATTTGGATATTGCCGCTTTGGGTAGCAATACTGCACCTAAACTGCTGGTAGGTACCCGACAAGGAGTGTTGTACTTTTTCGATGCTGTTGGTACTGCATTGCAGTCTGCTGGGAGTATTACGGCAAGTTGGGTAAGCAGTTTACAGTATGTAAGCCCTTGGCGTTCTGATGTGTCAACACAAATGATTAGTAACTTAGGCGATAAAATAGGGATATGGCAAGTACAAATCAATAAAGATGGTAATTGGTATTATCAGCTGATATGGCAAAGTGATTATTCAATAAAAGCAAGCATGATAATGAACACAAACGATAAATTGCTAGCGTTAGCCAAAGACGGTTTGCATGTTTTGCGTCGGATACCGCAAAATTACATTCGTGTTATTCATGCTGGAGTCGATGTAAGCGCCAATGTCTCGCCAATTTACCAGGGCGGTACGTTGTATTTACCTGCCAATACCGTTTGGAAAGATTTGCTTGGCTTACAATTGAGTTGGAATGCAGCAGAGAAGCAATTAACAGTCATGCGCGGGTTACGTTTGTTAATAGTAGTCAGCGATAGCACCGCGGCTATAGTAGATGATGTACTTGTATATTTGCCTAACCCACCAATAATTAAGCAGAATGTGCTTTACTTGCCGCTGGAGGCAGTACGTTTAATTGCACCTGAAATAGACTGGCAGCCACGCATACGTCTGCTCACCGTTCCATGACCTAATAACAGCAGAAGGAGCAATATATGTATGATTCC
>CAYMKM010000025.1:4220-16050 GCA_964390985.1 uncultured Clostridia bacterium
CCTGAAGAGGCTTCTTTATGTTGGCCATGGTTAGCGGGTCAATTGGAAATAATACAGCCAAAGATAGTTGTGACCCTAGGTTCTAGTGCCACTCGTCAGCTAGTCGATGAGAAGGTTATGATTTCAAAGGTCAGAGGGGAATGGGTAGAAAGCCTTGGTTTACGCATAATGCCAACTTACCATCCGGCGGCACTACTGCATAACCCAAAACTGAAAAAGGATGTATGGGCTGATTTTCAACAGATAAAAGCAGCGCTAGAGGAGGCAGGATACCCATTTAGGCAGGAAGTACTTGATCAAATGGCGAAGGAGCGGCAGAAGTATCAACCACATTAGGTGAACTGACGCACTCCCGCCCATCCGGGGTCAGCGTAACCTCTTGTGGCTGGGTAATATATATCGCGTATCATGGAGCACGAAGGGAGATAGGGAGTGAAAAAGTACACAACTGATAAGCTGCGCAATGTAGCTTTTGTATCGCATGGTGGTGCGGGAAAAACCACTTTGGCAGAATCACTACTTCATATAAGCGGTGCTATAAACCGCAGGGGCACAATAGAGGAAGGCACTACAGCGAGTGACCACGACCCAGAAGAAATCAAACGACAAGTTAGTATCAACGCAGCGCTCTTACCTTGTGAGTGGCAAAATCATAAGGTAAACATTGTTGATACACCTGGTTATTTCGACTTTGTCGGCGATGTTATGGCTTCAGTACGGGTGGTTGAAACGGCAATTATTGTTGTATGTGCTGTTTCTGGTGTAGAAGTAGGGACAGAAAAAGTATCAACTATATGTGACCGACACAATCTGCCAAAGATAGTTTATGTTAACAAAATGGATCGCGAGAATGCCAACTGGAACCAAGTAATTAACCAGCTACAGCAACTATACGGGGCTAAGGCTATCCCTGTGCAAGTTCCTATTGGCAGTGCTGAAACTTATTGCGGTTATGTTGACTTAATTCGTATGCAAGCCTTTGTTGCCGATGAAAACGGCGTAGTGAAAGAGACAGATATACCAAACGAGTTAGCTGATGTGGTTGAAGAAGCGCGAGCCACTTTAATTGAGACAGCAGCTTCCACTGACGATGAGTTAACCATGAAATTCTTGGAAGATGAACCGCTAACCAACGAAGATATTATTAACGGACTCAAAGCTGGTATAAAAAGTGGTAGCATTGTACCAATTTTATGCGGATCAGCTTTAAAAGAGATCGGCGTAGGCGAGTTGCTTAGTTTTGTTATTGATTGTGCGCCAGCCCCCAATGATGTAGCCGCTGTTAAGGCTACCGAGGTGAAATCGGGTAACGAAATAGATGTGAAGCCACAAGAGAGTGAATCGGTAATAGCCCAAGTGTTTAAAACTATGGCCGATCCATATGTAGGTAAAATGAACATTTTCCGGGTTTACTCTGGTGTAGTTAAATCCGATTCTGTGATCTATAATGTCAGCCAAGAAAAAGAAGAGCGTCTTGGTCAGTTGTTTGTTCTACGCGGTAAGGAGCATACACCAGTGGTAGAAGTACCAGCTGGTGATTTAGCCGCTGTTGCTAAACTACAGGTGACGACCACTGGCGATACCCTTTGTGCTAAAGATCGGCAAGTGAAGTTAGTGCCGTTGGAATTTCCTAAGCCTAAAATTAGTATGGCTGTAGAACCTCAAGCCAAGGGCGATGAAGAGAAAATAGGTAGTGGGCTAAGTCGTCTATCTGAAGAAGACCCCACATTTACTGTGGGAAAAAGTGCTACCACTGGCGAGTTAATCATTTCCGGGTTGGGTGATTTACACATTGAAGTAATGATATCTCGCCTGGCTAAGAAGTTTGGCGTAACAGCAAGCTTAAAGGATCCTAAGGTACCCTATAAAGAGACCATTCGCGCTAAGGTTAACAGCGAATATAAGCATAAAAAGCAAAGCGGTGGTCGTGGTCAGTACGGCCATGTGGTTATTGAAATGGAACCATTGCCAACTGGTGGTGGGTTTGAGTTTGTAGATAAGATTTTTGGTGGTTCTGTCCCCAGGCAGTATATACCAGCCGTGGAAAAGGGAATTCGTGAAACGTTGGTTGAAGGTGTTTTGGCCGGATATCCTGTGGTGGACATACAGGTCACCTTGCTAGATGGTTCATATCACGATGTGGACTCTTCAGAAATGGCCTTTAAAATAGCTTCATCAATGGCTTTTAAAAAAGGTTTCGCTGAAGCCAAACCTGTATTACTTGAACCTATTTACACTGTAACAGTTGAGGTACCCGACTCATACATGGGCGATGTGATTGGCGATTTGAACAAAAAACGTGGTCGCATTATGGGTATGGATCCTATTGAAGGTGGCATGCAGCGCATTAGAGCACAAGCTCCGTTGGCGGAAATCTTCCGTTACGCTATTGACCTGCGTTCCATGACACAAGGTAGGGGCGATTTTGAAGTAGAGTTCGATCATTACGAAGAAGTACCAGCTAGCATTATTGATTCGGTGATCGCCGCTATTAAAAAAGAACAAGCGTCGTAAAACTTATTTGGCCAACCTATCATTTAACAAGCAGGGTGACATTAAGTCACCCTGCTTTTGCATACCGTGAAGAGAGTGATTAAATACCACGGGAGGGGTTGCCAATGGCAGATAAGCTTCGAGGCGGCGAAGGAGCGAAATCA
Source organism: uncultured Clostridia bacterium (assembly GCA_964390985.1). Lineage (GTDB taxonomy): Bacteria > Bacillota > Limnochordia > DTU080 > DTU080 > CAYMKM01. The sequence continues at coordinate 6,878 of CAYMKM010000025.1, forward strand.
TTTAGCGTGCGAGCCGTATTGACAGGTCTTTTCTTAGCAGCGTGCGTCATTCTTGCTGGCAGTGCTTTAGTCGGTTTGTTATATAGTTTAACGGAGTGGGAAAGTTTGCAAAAAACCGTATATAGCTTTAACTATATTAGTGTAGCGGTGGGAGGGGTGTTAGCCGGACGCTGGGCCCAGAAATTAGGGTGGATACATGGAGTAGCCGTTGCTTTTCTTTATATGCTGATACTAGCACTGATAGGTGGTGGCCGAACGGATTTATTAGACCTGTTTTTCTCCTGGAACACGCTTTTGGCATTAGGATGTGGAGCTATCGGCGGTATGATAGGTGTTAATACACATTAAATAAAATAACCCGGTGGCTAAAACCAAACCGGGTTATGGCAGGGGCGACAGGATTCGAACCCGCGGCCCTCGGTTTTGGAGACCGATGCTCTACCAGCTGAGCTACACCCCTGCGGCAGATTTGAGTATACCATATGCGTAAGGAGAAGGTCAAGATTCATACGTTGAATCAAGGCATCTACCACCACTTAATCGCATTATTTCCAATGCGTTTTCTGCTTCGGTTGTGTTATTGACACTTACAGTAGCTAATATGCGTTGGCTACGCTGATAAGCAGGCATTTGCTCATTTTGAGCAACCATGGCTAATATAGCATCAGCATCACCTAAAGATACATCCAAAGTGGTGCTATTGCCAACCATATTTGCACCAGTAGCGGCCATGGTAGCTACCGCGGTGCCAGCCAAAAGGGCACTACCAACAGGGTCATATTCACCTGGAGTAACGTTACGGCGTTTATTAGGATAGACGCGTTGCATTTCAATGCTATCATCAGGGAAAATGGTTCTTAGTTGATCCAAAGCGTTTTGCGCTTGCTTCTCGTTGAGGAATATACTACGCACCACGTTCATAGTACATACAACACATCCTTTAGGCCTATTATGTGGTATAAAAAGCGAATTATATGCTAACAAAGCGTGGCAGTAGACGCATATAATATGCAGTGCAGCTGGAGTAGGGTGTTGCGAGGCCGAGGTAGGGTTATAAACATCGGCCGATAGTGACATTCCACTCCAGTTGCCTTTATCTGGAATTCCTGATAATATAGATTATCAGGAATTCGCAGCGGAGGATATAGTGTGTGCAGTATAGAAAAACCCTTAAGCCTTGCGTATAGGTCTTGGAGGTCAAACGCATGACGAATTCGCTAAACAGATGCATCGACTATTATTTGGATTCCCTTACCGGGCGTTCAGTGCAAACACGTCGGGCTTACGAGCGAGACTTAGCGCAGTTTAAACTGTACTTGGTTTTGTATCGTCAGCATACGTTGCTACCGGCGGATAAAGCAAAACTGGACAAATTGAAAGCTGAATTACACAAAAGCGGCGGTGAGTTATGGGATACTACTTTGCTAAACCGCAAATACAACGAGGAAATTCGTTCGCAAATGGTGCTAGACTCAATTGATGTGCAGATTGACCTCATAAGCAAAGCCGATGTTGTTGGTTTCTTTGGTTATCTAGAAACCAGCAAAGGCGTAAGTCGTGCGACACTGTTACGACGGTTAGCGGCCTTACGTAGGTTTTTCCATCTGCTTACCAAAGAACACTACCCGGTACAAAGCGATATTATGGACCATTTAACAGATATGAAAGTCAAGCGGGAAAGAAAATTACCGATAGTTTTAAGCGAACAAGAGTCCGTAGCGTTTCTAAAAGAGATTAAGAATCCACGTGATCGAGCTATCATTGTGACAATGCTGTTTATGGGCCTACGGGTATCTGAAGTGGTTCAACTAAATGTGGCTGATATACACCCCAACTCTAGCGGAATAACCTTGCGCGGTAAAGGTGCTAAAGAGCGTTATGTACCAATTCATCCTTGTGTACATCAAGCAATTGCAGAATATTTGCTGGTACGGCCCGATACGCCTAGTGACAACTTGGGAGAACCATTGTTCGTAACCAACAGAAAAAGGCGGATAGATACCTCAACTGTACGCCGATTCATTAAAAAATATGGTGCCAGTTTGAGCAATATGGAATCTCGGAAAAAACGTCATCTTAGTCCACATAAGTTTAGGCACACATTTGCCACCTTATTATTATCCAACGGCGTCGATATTCGCTACATACAAGAACTACTCGGTCACGAAAACCTTTCTACTACAGAGATATATACGACTGTACACACAGTGGAACTAGATAAAGCAGTAGCAAACCATCCGCTGGGGAATTTGGCCAACACCTCTACCCCGAAACCTCCTGATTCGCAGGATAAAAGCCATTAGCTTACTCCCATTGTTGCTCGAACGTGTATTCTGCTAAGCAAACTGGTATGCGCACTATTTTACCGGGATTTAATTGAACAGAATCAAGGCTATTAATAACCCTAATGGCATATATCACTTGCCGACGATCAATTCCAGCTGGGCCGTGTGCACCGGCTAAACTCCATAAAGTATCACCCTTTTTCACCATAACCTCTACATAGTTATCTGTTTGATTGGCCGCCCATAAAGGTGTGCTGAAAAATTGTATTATCCGCCAACCCGCAGCCATAATCGTCAGTGAAAAAACAGTGACCACCATTAATGTTATTAAGCCCTTCTTTACTGACAAGTTACGCTTCTTGTTGGATCTCATTATGCTCAACTCCTCGGCCAGGGAACAACTGTTCGGTACACTTGTAACTATATCACGAACCTGCGTTCTTGTCAATGGGCAATTAAATTGCTCGAACAGTACTATAATCACGAACAGGCGTTTGAAATCCACAAACAACCATGTTATAATAGTGGCGATGTATCCCAAATTCAAGGCGAGGAGTGGTATATATGGAGCTTAGCCCACGCCAAAAGCAGATTTTGGAAGTTATTAAGCGTCATGTGTTTGAGAAGGGGTATCCCCCATCGGTCCGCGAGATAGGCGCCGAAGTGGGGTTGGCTTCGAGTTCTACGGTACACGCACATTTAGGCAAACTCGAAGCAAAAGGTTACATTAGGCGCGATCCTACTAAGCCACGAGCTATTGAATTATTGACAGGTGATAATTGGAGACGGGATTTAGTTAGCGTACCAGTATTAGGTAAAGTAACAGCCGGCCAACCTATTTTAGCTGTACAAAATGTAGAAGGGCACTTCCCCGTAGTAGCGGATATGTTACCAGGGGAAGATTTATTTATGTTACGAGTTCAAGGCGATAGTATGATTGAGGCTGGTATTTTGGATGGCGATTATGTGTTTGTACATCAACAGGAGTACGCTACTGATGGTGATATTGTTGTAGCTCTCATTGAAGATGAAGCTACAGTTAAACGGTTTTATCGTGAGCAAGATCATATTCGTCTACAACCGGAGAATCCGCGGTTTGAACCCATTCGCGTCACTAATGCTAGCATTTTAGGTAAGGTGGTCGGTGTTTTTCGCCGCATTCATTAGTTATTGGGCAATCAAAGCTATATGCCAACACAAATGCTGCGGTGGTATATAGCTTTGACTTAAACGCCAGCCCAAGCTAGGTTGGCATCTCTTCTAGCCTTTAAAGCATCTTTCTTGCTCATACCGAGTATAGAAAAAAATACCTCCAGCGCTTGACGTGTGCCAGAGGTATTTGGATCTTGCTCTATATCTTGGTTATTACAAGGGGGTAAAGTAGCATACTGACGAATGGCCAAATTATAAGCTTGCTCTACCCCACCTTGTTCAATCACTTGCATTAACAAATCATAATAATTGCGCCTTACCTGAGCCTGCTCATTCCAATACTGAGGGTTATCTGTGAGAGAACTCGCCAGTAAATCTTGTTTAGCAATTCGTTTACACCTTTTTAGCCCCCGTAAAATATCATCTTTTGCTATACGAATCACGCCGCTATCCCCCCTATCGGGAATGCTGTAGCTTCCCAGACAACTTTTTATATTTGTGGTTGTTGATAGACAATACGCGTTTTATTTCCACATAATTTACTGTACCGTCGAGCTCACATCGGTATAAGTCTCGAGTGGAATTCCGGTAGCTACGAGTGACCAACAGTTCGGCAACCCCCAAGACTACTTTTGTAGAGATGGGAATTTCTGTATAAAAATTATTGTATCTATTATTCATAGCGATTACCTCGCCCTAGGATGCTTCTGCTCTTTTATTATACGCTTGCCGCGTTGGCATAATACACGATCACAAAAATAGCCAGCATACACCGGAATAAGAGTGGTTAAATATAAATATGTGTTGCGTACAGCAGCAGAAAAGGAGGTATGATATGCGCCACCATGTTTGCATATGGGCATTGGCGCTGTTACTAGTGACCTGAAGCGCACCTGTTTACGGTGAGATGGGTACCGAGAAGAGTATCACAAAGACCGTGCCAGCTTTTCGTTGCCACATAAAGGCGCATGACGGATTACCGTTTATTGCTACGGCATACACAGCTGGCCCAGAGTCGACTGGTAAATACCCTGGTCACCCCGCATACGGTATAACCAAATCAGGTCAACCGGTTGTAGAAGGACGTACTATTGCTGTTGACCCAACCGTAATTCCTTTGGGTACTTGGGTGTACATTGAGCATATAGGTTTGCGTAGAGCTGAGGATACCGGTGGCAAAATTAAAGGACGCAGGGTTGACATTTTCATGGAGGATTTAGATGAAGCGCTTACTTTCGGCGTTCAGCCAGTTACATTGCATGTATTGGCTAACATAACGTAAATGAGCATACGGCAGGCGCCAAACACTTGGTGCCTGCCCCCTAGGGCGCAATTATATTTCTCGCTAAAAGTGATAAAAGCGAACTACAATAGATAACAATCCCGCATGCAATTAGCCATTTAAACAAAGTAGACTCGGCTAAGCGTTTATCGACAGATGCTAACCAACCACAAATTAGCGCTAATAAACCGCCAGCTAGACCTATTAACATTATGATATTGGTCAAGAAGATCATCCCCCAGCATAATATGCTGAGGGTTAGGTTAGCGTTATCACTTGCTTATTCGCGCCCAAAATGTGTTGAATATACACCGGGGATCTTTTTCATATCCTCCACAAGCATTATTTTATCGAGTTTTGCGGGAATATCAGCCATGATTTCTAAACGAGTCCGATCCTCTGTCAGTTGTTCTATTTCTATACTGCGGATATTCATGTTATATCGGCCCATTGTAGAAGCAATAACACCAAGCTGGCCGGGCTGATCGGTTATCTCTAGCGAGAGTATTTGTCGCTTGGAAGAGAAGAGCTTCTCCAACTTCGATAAATAACGCAGTGTAATGACTACTAGAAAGGCAGTAGCAATAGCCGGGAAAAAGGCACCGGCTCCAGCTGCCATACCGATGCCAGCAACGGCCCATAAACTAGCGGCGGTGGTGAGACCTCTAATGGTTACACCCTCCCGCATTATTGTCCCCGCACCTAAAAAGCCAATGCCGCTGACTACTTGAGCGGCCAATCGTCCCGGGTCGTAGCTTGTTAAGGGTAAAGACCGAAAAGCGTACATAGATAAAATCATAATTAGTGCAGACCCCAAGGAGACTAAAATATGCGTACGAAACCCAGCGGGGCGTCCATGACTCTCTCTTTCAAGACCTATTAGTCCACCCAGTAGTAACGCTGTTAACAGACGAAATAATATGTTCAGGTTATCGATGGACATAATGTCATCTCCTTGTAAACACAGACGCATCCGGCATTCGCCACCGGATGCGTCTGTTGCTAAGTTAAGTAGCGATATCGACTACAGTTGCCGTTCTATTTTACTTTTAATTCGACAAAGAGCGTTGTCTATGGATTTCGTATGGGTTTGTAAGCGTCGGGCCATCTCTTTATAGGATAAGCCATTAATATACAATCGAAACACCCTATATTCAAACTGGGAAAGCACTTTTTTTATATGTTTTTGTGTAGATTGCAGTCGTTCACGATCTATTACCAAGGTTTCAGGGTCGTCTACTTTATTATTCTGTAATACTTCCATAAGCGTACGGTCGCCATCAGAATCATAAACAGGTTTATGTAAAGAGGTATACGAGTTAAGCGGTATGTGTTTTTGTCTGGTTGTACCCTTGATCGCGCTGATAATGTTGCGAGTGATGCACAGTTTAGCAAATGACCAGAATGATGAGGTCCCCGGCGTAAAATCGCGAATGGCTTTATAAAGGCCAATCATCCCTTCTTGCAGCAAGTCGTCATCCTCAGCCCCTTGCAAAAAGTAAGGCCGAGTCCATATGTAAACAAGTTTTTGGTACTTATTTAGGAGATAATCAATTGCATCTTCATTTCCTGCTTGGGCGTATGCTACAACTTGTTCATCATTTATATGCGAATAATCGGCAAAGCCTGCCCCATGTACATTAAAGACGGGCAAGGCAGCTCCACTCATGCAGCCATCACCCCTATCACAGTTCATTAAAGTGCCACATTTTACATTTCAACGACTGGGTATTGTTTCCTCTATTAATCTTGATTTAGTGAAATTGGACAGGGCAACAATTGTGCTTCTGCCAAATTTTGCAGAGCTATTTCTAAAGCTAGCTCCATTTGATCGCGTGCAGTTCCTCCTTGTAAAAACACAGCATATGGAGGGCGCATCGGTCCATCAGCCGATAATTCACTGGAAGCACCTTGAATAAAAGTACCAGCAGCCATTATAACAGGATCAGTATAACCTGGTAGCTCATCAGGGATAGGTACGGCAGTGCTATCAATGGGCGATGCTGATTGTACAGCTCGACAGACTGCTAAAACAGCTTCAGGTTTTTCTAGTATTACGGTTTGCACTGAATCGTAGCGTGGTGCATGCCAGTTTGGCAGTGTGCAATAGCCCAGTTCACCAAAGACATGAGCAGCTAAAATAGCTCCACAAACAGCTTCTGCCACAAATAACGGGGCCAGGTATAAACCTTGTAACAACTGGCGCCCCACCCCTAACATTGGGCCAACTTTATTACCTAGCCCTGGTGCAGTAAGTGCATCGGCCACCTGGGACACAAATTCGGATTGTCCAACAATATAACCACCTGAGGGTGCTAGGGTGCCGCCAGGGTTCTTAATAAGTGAACCGGCTAAAAGGTCAACGCCGGGATAATAGGTTGGCTCATGTTTTTCTACGAATTCACCGTAGCAGTTATCTACAAATGTGACCACATGCGGTGCTGTATTTTTGATAGTAGCCGCTGCTTGAGCAATATGTTCTGCACTTAATGCGGGACGTATATCGTAACCGCGTGAACGCTGTAACATCACCAGCCGGGTTTTAGGGCCAATAGCGCTCTGTAAAGCCGGAATATCGCAACTACCATCGGGTAATAAAGGTAACTCGCGATAAGTGATGCCCCAATCAGCTAAACAGCGTCCAGGTCCACTGATAATACGCCGTAATGTATCATACGGAGCGCCAGTTATTGAAAGTATCTCATCTCCCGGCCGGCAAATGCCTTTTAGACATAGATTAATAGCGTGAGTGCCCGATATTATTTGTGGACGCACCAAAGCAGCCTCGGCGTTGAAAATACGAGCGTAAATTGCTTCTAGCACCTCACGGGAAGGGTCGTTATAACCGTAACCCGTGGTACCTATTAGATGATGCTCACTCACACGCACCTGGCGAAACGCCTCAAGCACGCGTCGATGGTTGTATCTTCGTATATTTGCAATCTGTTGCCACATTGGCTCTACCGCGATGCGTGAAGCTTCTACCTGTGCTGCTGCCCAATTTAATACACTCATTATTTATCCCATTCCTAGCTTACATTGCGCTCATGTACTTCGCCACTTGCTGTACGTCCTTATCGCCCCGCCCCGAAACATTAACCAGTATGGTGGCAGAAGCACCTAATTTGGGAGCTAATTTGCATGCATAAGCCAAAGCATGCGAACTCTCTAATGCCGGGATAATACCTTCTTTTTGCGCTAGTAAAGAAAACGCAGCTAGCGCCTCAGAATCTGTTACAGATACATATTCTGCCCGGCCGCTATCTTTCAAATAACTGTGCTCGGGACCAACACCCGGATAATCGAGTCCGGCCGAAATTGAGTGAACTGGCATTACTTGCCCATCATCATCTTGCAGTAGGTAACTAAACGAACCATGAAGTACACCGGGTTTACCTAACGATAAACTGGCCGCATGTTCACCATTAGCTACACCTATACCGCCAGCTTCAACGCCAATAAGACGAACACTAGTAGAAGGAATGAAAGCGCTGAAAATACCAATCGCGTTGCTGCCACCACCAATGCACGCTATTACAGCATCGGGCAAGCGGCCTCCCTGCTCAAGAATTTGTCCGTGAGCTTCATTACCAATAACCGCTTGAAAATCACGCACCATAGTGGGGTACGGATGTGGTCCGACAACAGAACCTATTAGGTAGTAAGTGTCATCGACATTAGCTACCCAATCTTGAATAGCCGCTGTGACGGCATCTTGCAGGGTGCGTGTTCCTTCGCGCACAGTCCTTACTTCTGCTCCCAACAACTGCATACGGAAAACATTAAGCTCTTGCCTGCGCGTATCCTCTTCTCCCATGTACACTACACATTTTAAGCCAAATAGAGCACACACCGTTGCTGTGGCCACTCCATGTTGCCCTGCTCCGGTTTCAGCAATCACCCGTTTTTTGCCCATGCGACGAGCTAATAATATTTGCCCGAGCGTATTGTTTATTTTGTGAGCACCAGTGTGGGTGAGATCTTCTCTTTTAAGGTAAATGGTGGCACCGCCTAAATGGGCGCTAAGATTATCAGCGCGATACAACGGCGTAGGCCGACCAGCATAATGCTCTAAATAATAACGTAGTTCAGCTTGAAATTCCGGGTCATTATGAATTTCTTCATATGCTTTTTCTAACTCTACCAAGGCTGGCATTAACGTCTCTGCTACGTATTGACCCCCAAAGCGACCGAAGCGTCCGTTGGACATATATCAACCATTCCCTTCTTGGTGTCCTGCTAAAATAAAAAAACCGAACTCTGCAGAGTCCGGGTGTGTAACCAGGCTGACGGTACATTAAACCGCTCTTAGCTCGGCTCAACTCGGCTCTCTCGCCATCTCTGGCGGTTGCCCCTGCAGGCACCCTTCTACCAGATCACATTGCGCTAATTTTACCTGATCATGCTCTCTTTTGTCAAGTGTCCAGCGAAATTTATCAACCATAGTGCTTATG
>CAYMKM010000026.1:0-5101 GCA_964390985.1 uncultured Clostridia bacterium
CCATGCGTACGTACAGCTTGGCCATTCTCTTCTAACCATTTTAAGTCACGGCGAATAGTCTCATCAGCAACCTTAAAGCGCTGGGCCAACTCACTAACCTGCACTCGCCCTTTAGCACGTAAGGTTTGAAGTATAGCTTGCCGCCGCTCTTCGGCGAACAACGCGTATCCCCCTTTATCAGCACAAAAGAGCAGGCTGTCGGGCAACTAACACCCTGCAGCCTGCCGTTTGCTTACAGACAGCACGCTTATATGCGCGTTGTCAGGTAATCCATATCGCGGCCACGTGCTGCAGTTAAGTGACGCACTGCTTCATCCATATTAGCCGCGTTGTGCACAATCATGGCGATGGCTTCTACCACGGCTAGCGGGTCGTCTTTGCCGCAATACAGCACGTTGCGACCTACCATTACGCCGCGCACATTATTGCCCTCACCCATACCCTGCTCGAACTGCCGAATTGTGTTCAATGGATTCTCTTTTGAGGCTCCACCTAGCATGAGAATGGGCAATGTGGTGGACTTGACCACCTGATGATAATTGGGCACATAAGGCACCTTTATCCACATATCACGCGACGAACCACCTAGCGAAGTGGCTACGCCAATTGTTTGAATTAGCGCTTCCGCCGTCATTACTACTTTGTAGCCGTCGGCTGTTTGCTCTACTGGCAATGGTTCCACAAAAGTGGGTAGCCCCGCCTTGCGGCACTCGCTTACCGCTTGAGCGCAGTAAGCCATAGTGGCGATGGAATAGCGCGATTTGGTACCCGGATCAATGCGGAAAAGCAATTTACCGCCGTCACAGCCAAGCTCCAGCAAATGCTGGGCGTTCATAGCTGTTATACGATCATCCATCTCATATTCAACGTTGGCCAAACCAGAGCGGTTCATGGAACCAATAAGTAGTTTGCCATCAAGTATGCCGTTATGTCCGGCATCCTTAAGCAAATAATCGACCAACAGCAGCTCTTCAATAATGTCGGGGGTGGCCATTAAGCCGTCGACACCAACACCTAGTAGGGTACGGGCAATACGTCCTAAATAATCCATGCGATCGCCCATGGCTGTGGGGTTGGCACCTACGCCTGTCACGCGCCGAGCAGGATGGTCAGCAGCTATTATTACTAGGTTGCCATCGTTAGTTAAGTTTTCACGCCGTGCGCGAGCTGCCACTGCCTCACTAATGGCGTTCTGTTTGTTCATACGCACGTCATTCAATTTGTCAAACAGCATCTCGTCGAAGAAACGGCGTGGCTGGAAGTAAAATGTACCCATAGCGTAGTTAACATCAATGCGGTTGCGAGCGATATCGAAACTGCTTTTGGTGCTGTTAATTACCGCTGAAGCCAACTCATCGCCGTAAGGTGTCACCTCAAAGCCAATGCCACCTTCGTAGCCGATTTCCACTAACATCCGCACAAATTCAGCCAACATCTCATGGTCAACTGCACTACCCGGATAATTAAACGATGGATGTGAATCACCGTATAGTTTATCTTCCGGATTGGTAACGCAAGTGCCAATGTGTATGTGATTGAGATATGGTGCTAGCTGCAGCAGAACAGCGGGTGTTTCTGCTTTAAAACTATTCCCCTTAATTATGGGCATATGGCTAAGATCGTACATCAAGCCAAAATTGGGGTGCTGATAAGCGTCCCGGATAACGCGAGCTATTTCGTACGCTTCGCCACTAGGACCGGCTAATTGGTTCTTGTGCCCCGGCTCTGGTGAACGGTCAAACAGCTCCAGTGTCAGCTTCAACGGCTTACGACCGTGTTTTTGAGCTAAGCTATCTGCATACTGGCATAGCTCATGAATAGAGCGAATGAGTTGCCGCTGAGCTGCTTGGCGCTTGCTCAAACCCGATTCAGTGCCCGGATCTTTGCCACTGATAAACGCAAAATCTATTGCGCCTAGTTCATATGCCTGCTCAATGTTGGATTTCAAACGCTCAATTGCTTGCTGACGGCCTACTTCATCAATACTAGAAATATCCTCAGACGGAATAAAACCATCTTCGTTAATAAGCTGCACGGGTTGTGCGCTATAGTAGACGAGCTTACCAGAAGCCTTTAGCATATCAACTACTTCGGCCCTTAATTTAGCATCCTTAATGCGGGTAATCTCAATGCCCTGGAAATATGGATCATCTAAAACTTTTTGTAAAGCACTGCGTAAATACTCAGGACGTGCCTCCCCCCGCTGCACTGAGCGGGTGTCGCCCGGGCCAGGGTAGGCCATATGAAACACTAAACTAATTGGATTCTTCTCAAGCGCCATTTATATCCTCCTTCTCTGTTTTCCCACTTAACCTTCTATAACCGCTTTTATCCGCCGTAAACCCTCGGCAATATCCGCCCGCGAAGTAGCGTAGGAAAGACGCAAGTACTCATCGGTCTCACCCTCATTGCGGATGCCAAATGAAGATCGGGGCAACACGGCTACGTTTCCATCGTAAAGCAACTTATGCTGTAGTTGCTTAGCGTCGGCCAAGCCTAGTTTGCGACAGGCCTCAGTCACATTGGGAAACACATAAAAAGCACCTTTGGGCATGAGGCAACTAATGCCATCTATTTCATTTAGGCCTGCCACTATCATATCGCGACGCTGTTTAAACTCTTGTATCATAGCAATTGTGGCATCTTGCGGACCGGTTAGGGCTTCTATAGCTGCTATTTGTGTAAAGGTAGCTGTACACGACTCACTATTAGTCTCCAGGCGAGCCACATCGACAGCCAACGATTTGGGCATTACACCATAACCAATGCGCCAGCCAGTCATGGCGTATGTCTTGGAAAAACCATCAAGAATAATGGTGCGCTCTTTCATACCGGGAATAGCTGTGATGCTGTAAAACTCATCATCAAACATAATACGTGAGTATATTTCATCAGTAAACACCCAACAATCGTAGCGCAAGGCCAGCTCGGCCACTGCCTCTAAATCACTTGTAGAAAGTATGCCACCAGTGGGATTTTGAGGGGAGTTAATAATAATCATTTTGGTGCGAGGCCCCACCTTGCTTTGCAGTTCACTTACATCAAAAGAGAAGTTTTTCTCTTCACGCAGGGCAAGCGGAACCGGTTTTGCACCCAAAAAGTGAATTACCGATTCATAAATCGGATAGCCCGGATTGGGGTAAATAACCTCATCACCAGGGTTTAAAGTAGCTAAAAGACCATGGAAAATAACGGGTTTACCCCCCGGAGTAACAACTACCTCCTCAGGATCTACCTTGATACGCCGAGTTTTACTAACGTAATTAGCAATAGTCTCGCGCAACTCCATCACACCCGCTGAGGGGTTATAATGGGTGTAATTCTCGCCAATAGCACGCTGCCCAGCCTCTTTTATATTTTGAGGTGTATCGAAATCGGGCTCGCCAATAGCGAAACTTATAATCTCGCGACCAGTTGCTTCTAACTGTTTTACTTCTGCTAGCACTTCAAAAGCGTTCTCTGTTCCTAGAAATGCCATACGATCAGATCGGGATGGCATGAATGTACCTCCTTACATAAACTGATAGTGTGGGCTTATATGGTTTTTCCACACATCCGGTCATATTCCTTCGTCATTATGCAAACGCAAATCGGGTATAGCGTTTAATGAGAGAGGGGCCCGCTCACCACGGACATAACGAAAATAACCGGCACTAGCAATCATCGCCGCGTTATCGGTGCATAGCTCAATTGGTGGATAAAACAAAGACATGCCAGCCGCATTGGTTGCCTGCTCCATGCGCCATCGCAACCTGGTATTAGCCGCCACTCCGCCCGACATAATCACTTGGTTGACACCTAAATGTTTAGCTGCTTGCATAGTTTTATCTACTAAAACATCCACAATAGCCTCTTGTAAGCTAGCAGCGAAATCAGCCTGGTTTACTTGCTCCCCTTTTTGCTTGGCGTTGTGTAAATAATTGATACCGGCAGTCTTCAAACCGCTAAAGCTAAAATCCAACCCCTCGCTTAAAGCACGTGGCAAGGCAACAGCCTGTGGGTCTCCATCAACTGCCAAGCGGTCAATCGCTGGTCCTGCTGGATAAGGAAGTCCCATTACCCGCCCTACTTTATCGAAAGCCTCACCGGCGGCGTCATCTCGGGTACAACCCAACATCTGGTATGTGCCTACTTCCGGAATGTAAAGCAGGTCGGTATGCCCACCCGAAACGGTTAGACAAACCAGTGGTGGTTTCACGTCGGCGTGAGCCAAAAAGTTAGCATAAATATGCCCTTCAATATGATTAACGCCAATTAAAGGTAGGCCGCCGGCAAACGCTAGAGCCTTGGCTGCCGATACACCCACTAACAAACTGCCCACCAAACCTGGACCGTAAGCCACCGCTACAGCGGTTATATCGCTTAAGCGCACCTGCGCTTCGCCTAGGGCGCTATCAATAACGGGCAGTATGGCTGCCACATGCTCGCGGCTGGCAATTTCGGGTACTACACCGCCGTAACGACGGTGCATGTTCACCTGCGAGGCCACGATGTTGGATAAAATGCGTCTGCCGCCTGCCACTACTGCCGCCGCGGTCTCATCGCAACTAGTCTCGATGCCCAGCACTAATTCGGCCATCATGCTCCTCCTGCAATAGTCTTCCACATAATAATGGCATCCTCGTTATTATCTTGGTAATACCCGGGGCGAATGCCGACACTCACATAACCCATCTGCTTGTAAAGGTGCTGGGCAACCAAATTTGAGCGCCGCACTTCTAAAGTAAGGCGCTGAGTGTTACGGGCTAACGCCAGCTCTTGTATGCTTTGTAACAGGCGACGGCCTATCCCTTGCCGCCGAAAATCCGGGTGCACCGCCACATTGGTGATGTGCCCTTCTCCAACCAACAACCATATGCCGATGTAGCCAACTGCCCTTTGACCGCATTTAGCCACCAAATAGTAAGCGCGCTCGTTCTCCAGTAATTCGGAGTAAAAAGCCTGGCGCGACCAGGGTATAGTGAACGATAGTTTTTCTAACTTCATGATATCGGGTAAATCCCGCAACCGCATGGGGTCAATTGTTATGACCGGTGCGCTCTCTCCCACTTCACTTCGGCCTCCGCTTTTCTTAGGTACGAGGGAATAAGTGTGAATGGAT
>CAYMKM010000026.1:5201-15821 GCA_964390985.1 uncultured Clostridia bacterium
TAGAGGCTTGTCCCAAGCATAAGCCAAAACCTTAGCTGTAGCCACCCCAATGCGCAAGCCGGTGAAAGAACCAGGCCCACTTGTCACCGCTACAGCATCTAGCTGCTCTCCGGACCAACCCGCCCCAGATAACACATGCTCAACTGCGGGTAGTAACCTTTCCGAGTGATTTGCCTCAATGCCTAGTACATATTCGGCTACCAGTTGCCCTTCATCTACCAAACCAGCACCGCCGGTAAAAGTGGATGTATCGAGACCTAACACCTTCATAACTGGCCTCCTTCACCACTGGGGCCGGGCATGGCACTAACTAGTTTTTCTAGTACACTTTGCGCTTCAGGCCCACTAGCCTGCATGGAGATAATGCGCTCGCCAGCAAGTGGTTGTGGTGCTTCCAGGCGCACCCACAAAGCGTCCGTTGGCATGGCCTGAAGAAAACGTTCGCCCCATTCCACAACTGTCACTCCACCATTTGTATCCACTAGTTCCTCAAAACCAATACCCTCGAGTTCGGTCTCGTTCTCCAACCGGTATAAATCGAAATGCAATAAAGGCCGACGCCCTTTGTACGAATGTAAAATAGTGAATGTGGGGCTGCGTACAATGGCCGGGTCTATACCCAGCCCAGCGGCAACACCCTGGGCAAATACGGTTTTACCCGCGCCAAGGTTGCCACCTAATATGAAAACGGCACCGCTGTGGGCTGCAGCACCGGCTAGTACACCTAAGTTAGCTGTCTCCTGCGGTGTGCGCGTTTTAAAAGTTACAGCAGATTCAGTTGAGGAGAGTTTCAATTTATAGGCTCCATCGCTAAACGCGCTAGTACATTTGCTAGCGGCTCTGGTATTTCTGTTTCTATTGAACCAACAGTGCTGCCAGCATTGGTACGCACTTTTGGATGATGTAAATCAGCTAACGACCCGGCCTCTTCGCTCGTCAAGGCTCCCAAGCGTTGTAATACTTCAATTACCAACGGTGCTAACGCTCGGCTACTGCCATCTTCTATTTTCACCGTCAAGCCCAAGTTCCGTTGTGGCCAACCTACACAAAATACACCTTCTGACCCACTTTTGGCAATGAGGCGACCACCACAAGCGGCCATCAATGCTGTATCTAACCGGGCTGTGCCTCCCACCATATACGGGTGCTGCTTCATAGCCGCCGTTAGCATAGCGGCAGCAGCGGCCAATTCCGGTGTTAGGTGGTTTTGGGAAGCCAGACGAGCATAAGCTACCGCCATGGCCTGTAAACTAAGCAAATATGTAGGTACGCCACAACCATCAACACCTAAGGGAATTACCGAAACCGGCACCCCACAAACTTGAGCTACTGTTTTAAGAATATCTCGTTGCACCGGATGCTCAATTTCGGTGTAACCGGAGGTAGGCCAGTTATGCCACCTAGCTAGCGCCAACATGCCAGCGTGCTTCCCTGAACAGTTGCAGTGAAGCGCCCGCGGCAGCTCACCCGCTTTAGCCAAGGCTTCTGCAGCCGGCTTATATAATGGAGCATGTACACCACAACGCAAGCTCTCTTCACCCAGGCCAATTTTGTCCAAAACGGATAAAACGGCCTGCACATGGGCGGTCTCTCCGCTATGCGAAGCAACCATCACTGCCAGCTCATCAGAGGTAAAACCAAATTGCTGTGGCGCACCTGTAACCAACAACGGCAGTATTTGTACAGGTTTAGCTGCTGAGCGCCAAAACGTCAAGCGCTCGGAGCTTCCCCCCTCGGCTAACAGTTGGCCGGTAGCATTTACTATTGCCAAGGAGGCTAAATGCCTGCTTTCTGATACACCACCACGAGTAATATGCACCACTACCTGATTCATGCTTGTTGCCTCCTATCAGACCAGCGGTAAACTAGTGGCAAGCGGCAATAAATGCACTGAAAATCCGGTTTTGCACAGGATGATGCTTCACCATTGCCTCCGGATGCCACTGCACACCAAGAGCAAATGGATGATTAGGCATTTCTATAGCTTCTATTACACCATCACTAGCCCGGGCTACTGCTACCAAACCCTGACCCACAATACGTACAGCTTGGTGATGAAAGCTGTTTACCAGCAGTGTTTCCCCTTCTAATATGCTCGCCAGCTTGCTATCTTTCTCCAATGTAATGTAGTGCGAAGCATGCCAGCGCGGTGCTTTTTGAAAATGCTGTACGCACACTCGCCCTTGAGTAAGTAAATCCTGAATAAGCGTGCCGCCAGTTGCAACGTTTAAAACTTGGCATCCACGGCATATAGCCAGTAACGGCTTACCGTGCTCAATAGCATGGCGGGCTAGGTAAAAATCAACTTCATCCACATCGGGTTCTACCCGACCGTTCTCGGGTATGGCCTCTTCACCATATTGCAACGGGTTAACATCGCCACCACCTGGCAGCAAAATAGCTGCAGATACGCTGGCTATGTGAGCTAGTGCTTGCTGTTGTTGCCCGGGTGGTACTACTAGCACATTGCCGCCCGCCTGCTCAATAGCGCGTACATAGCTCATGCTACCTTGAAAGCTATTGCTCTCGTTATTCACACCACAAGACATAACCACCAAAGGACGCAAAAATCATCGCCTCCCTGCTACGGGTTATATACATCGGATAGCCCAATACTAATAGCTAAACCTTGGTTCACACGAGCCATGGTTTCATCGTCAAGATGCGCTAACCGCTCCTTGAGACGCCTTTTATCGATAGTGCGTAACTGCTCCAAAAGAATAACCGAGTCGCGCTCTAAACCATACTGCTCAGCAGGTAGCTCAACATGAGTAGGCAGCCGACCCTTTTTAATTTTTGAGGTGATGGCTGCCACAATAATAGTAGGACTAAACCGATTACCCACATCGTTCTGCAGCACCAGCACCGGCCGGGTGCCACCCTGCTCAGAACCTATTACTGGGTTCAGGTTGGCAAATACGATGTCTCCTCGCCACACCTCCAAGTTTAATCTCCCTCCGCCAGCGCCCTTTCATATGCGCTAAGGTCGGCATCACCCTCTGTTTCTCTGGCTATAGCTAAGTTCAAAGAACCCATTGCCTGATAACCAGCTGCCACCTGCGCTTGGGCTGTACGCCGTTGACACTCTAAGATATAATACTCAACACTTCGGCGAATGAACTCATCGCGACCAATAGAAGCGCATTGTATTTGCGTATCTAGTTGTTTCAGCAAAGTATCGGGCAATGATACTAATATGCGTCGATGGCCGACCACAACACACCCTCCCAAAAATGGGACATACTTCGCCCTAATTTTACCTTTGCTAGAGAGTAAGTGTCAACTCTGCCATAGCCTTCTAAAACAGGGTAAATGCGGGCTATATTTTGGCCAGCTCACCTTTTAATCGGTCAATGGCTTTAACCGGTGTAGGGTCTGCGCCATGCAAATATGCTAAATATACACTGGTAAAATCACCCGGATATATAAGTGAGAACAAACGGGCCACAGCGCTCTCGCCTTCGGACATAAATTCACTGATGCCGCCAGCATAAGACGACATAATATCTTTAGTTACATCGATACGCCGAGCCAGGCGGGTGTTATCGTATTTGTCGCGCAACAACACTACATGCAAACGGCTAGTCACTTCAGCCGGATGCTCCCAGCCCACTGTTTCGTTATGGTTTAGCTCGGGAAATACATTCCAAAAAGCGGGTGCCTTGCTATTCTCGTTGATCTGGCATTTCCAGCGGTAGGCAGCCATTCCTGGCCAACCGTATGTGCCAAGAATCAATGGTGCTTTATTGACCAGTTTTGCCGCTAGCTGTTTAGCAGGATTATTTGCTAGCTCGCTTTGCATTCCGTAGCGTTGGCGCTGATTTTCAAGTACAGCAACCATCTCTGCCAAAGCGGCCACCTGGCTAGGAAGAATACCTAACCGTTCCATTAGCACCAACAACGGCACAAACGAGTAACCAATGGCCGCCCGCGGTGAAATACCGCCAGGTATACGCACTAGAGTATAACCATCAGCAATGGCCCTTTGCGCCAGCTCGCCGCCAGTAGCAATGGCAATAATGTGTGCTTTGCGCTCACGAGCTGCAGCGTAAGCCGCTAATGTTTCTTCGGTATTACCTGAATAACTGGAGGCAATTACCAGTGAATCGGCTCCAACATAATAAGGAATGTTGTAATCCCGATTCACAATTATGGGCAATTGCGCTTCCGACTCAGCCAAAGCGCGTACAAGATCTCCGCCAATGGCTGAGCCGCCCATGCCTAATATTACTACCTGCCGAAGTTGTGATAACTTGGGTAAAGGGAGACTACGAGCAATCCGTTCTGCCTCTTTGCACTGCTCGGGTAGCTTTTCCACCAACCCCAACATACCGGTGGGATCGCAATTGCCACACCACTCTGCGTTATTTAACTGCTGTGCAATCTGCATAGTACATCGCTCTCCTCACGTAAAAAGGAGCCAGGTAACCCCCAGCTCCTTTTATTGTACCCTTCTTCAGCGGTTACCAGCAGAAATTAGGCAATAACCTGCTCGGTATCCTTATCGAAAAGGTGAATTTTACTCATATCAATGGTGATTTGATGATCCTCACCGGCTTGAGCAACGGAATGTGGATCAACGCGAGCAACCAAGCTAGCCTCACCCTTGGAGGCGTAAATCAAAGTCTCAGCGCCCATGGGTTCTACCACATCAACCATAGCCACAATTGTATTTTCCGGAGTGCCCGGATGCAACTTGGCATCGCTGATATCCTCTGGCCTGACACCGAAGATAATTTCTTGATCCCCATAAGTACCGATATTTTTAATTTCGCTTACGCGCTTTGGATCCATGGTAAGACGGAAGGCACCATTAGCATCGAAAACGTAGTTGTCGCCTTCCTTCCGGAGTATACCATTAATAAAGTTCATGGGTGGGCTACCAATGAAGCCGGCCACAAAGGTGTTAATTGGCTTATCGTAAATATCAAGTGGAGCACCAACCTGCTGAATTACGCCGTCTTTCAAAACGCAGATGCGGTCGCCCATAGTCATAGCTTCTGTTTGGTCGTGGGTGACGTAAATGGCGGTTGTTTGCAGACGGGCGTGCAGTTTCGATAATTCAGCGCGCATTTGTACACGCAGTAAGGCGTCCAAGTTGGAAAGAGGTTCGTCCATTAAGAACACCTTAGGTTCGCGTACAATAGCCCGGCCTACGGCCACACGCTGTTTTTGACCACCAGATAGCTGTGTAGGTTTCCGATCGAGCAGGTTTTCAATACCCAACAAACGTGCGTGCTCACGTACCCGACGGTCAATTTCGGCCCGCGGGAACTTGCGCAGTTTCAGACCGAACGCCATGTTGTTGTATACATCCATGTGCGGATAAAGAGCGTAGTTCTGGAAAACCATGGCGATATCGCGATCTTTGGGGGGAATGTTATTTACCAAGACATCACCAATGTATACATTACCTTCGGTGATATCCTCCAGCCCGGCCACCATGCGCAATGTGGTGGACTTTCCGCAACCTGATGGCCCTACTAAGACCATAAACTCGCGGTCGCGAATCTCCAGGTTGGCATCGTTAACGGCGACGACGTTACCAAAGCGTTTGGTAACATTTTGTAAGATAACTTGTGCCACTGTGTGGCTTCCTCCTTTGCCGGCTTAAACAGCCGAGACTCATACTTGAAACCCCCGAACCTGAGCCAAAAGCCCGGGGCTCTTCTGCCACGATGCTACATAAAGTAGCGGACCGGCAAAACGCCCGTGACAAGCAACACAACAAGTCACTAGCCGATTATTCGCCGCCAAGCTATTTCTTCCTGCCTTACAGAGTAAAAAAGAGGGTGCCTCAGTGAGACACCCTCTCTTGCAGTTGCAATAGTAAACTATTGCTTAGAATTTGACCCAGTAACCTACTATGGCAGTGTTTGTGAAGGTAGTAGTTCCAGCAGAATTCACTACGCTCTCTTGTAGCTTGCCATAGATATACATGTTGCTGTTGAACAGGTACTGTACCATACTGGATACGTCACCGCTCATGCTCTGGGTAGCAGTGCTAATGTTGTTAACGTTTAAGTTAGCACGGTTATCCATAGCAATTTTTGGTGCCAGATTATCCTTGTAGGTAGCTTTAGCCATGATATCCATTTTGTTGGCTGCTAAGTCCTTATCCATGGTGGTAGCAAACTGACCTAGTAACCACACTTTACTTGGTACTGCGCAGAGCGTGCCATCCACAGTGAGTTTAATCTCTGGATTGGCATCAGCACCACCAGTTGCTGTTGTGAAGAGACCTGTTACTGCAGCAGCATAGGTCTTGTTCTTCAGATATTCATTCTTAGCATGTTTGAAAACATCAGCCCACTTCTGATCGTTGCTGCCACGGGTCCGGGCAATAGCATTCACGGCATGCTCAGACTTATTGCCCAGGTTCCAGGCATGGTGAGCATACAGATAGTTAAGGCCAGTATCGTATGTGGCTGATACCTTGGTCTTATACGTAGCATCGTAGGTGTTGGTAAGAATACCGTTAAGCGACAGGTCACTTTTCTTCAGTGTGATATTGGTATTGTTGTAATATGGGTTTGTTTTGGTTGGGTCAATTTTCAGGTCAAACTGACCGGTAGCGTTAATGCCCATACCAATATCAGTAATACCCTTAACTACAAATTCGCTTCTGTCGACCATCTTAGTGGAGGCCCAGTTCTTAAATAGAGCTGCCTCACCGCTGAGATCAATTGTGCCGACTTTGGTTTGTGCCCAAGCGTCAACAATGTAGTTATTGTCTTTTAAGTCACGCAGATCCTTTTGGATAGCGCCACCAACAGTTAAAGTGTTGGAGAGTTTACGTTGTGTAAAAGCCTTTACCAGACCTGGATTATTGTTATCGAGGTCTACAACGGTATCATTAGCATATGTGGCCCGCAATCTCCAGTTAGCACCTGCCGCAGCCTTTGCTGCTTTGATCTTGCCAAAAGGCGTGCCTTTATCATTTAGTGACTCGCCATTACCCCAGATGTTTACAATAAACTTGCCGTCTGATAATGCGGCACTATACTTGCCGAGTGCAGGAGCATTTGTGTTGCCAATAGCAGCCTTTACGTTGTAACCAGAGCCACTAGCGGCTACTGACATTTGCACTTTGGGAGCACCCGGTTTTCCGTTGGCGGTTAACTTACCGTCGGTCCATGTCTCTGAACCAGAAAGCGTTATTGTGCTGCTGAAAGTGGGTGTAACAGCGTGAGCTACAGAACCAAATGCCAGCACGAGGCATAATACTAATGCTAGCTTCTTCATTTATGAACCCCCTCAGTTCTCTTTCTTCTATATTGGAGGGCTAGTACATAGCCAGCCCAAACAGATGAACGCTGGAAGTTTGCCATGTTGCCTTCCTGCGAGCTCAAGCTTGGCCTGGTTTAAACCCCCCGTTTCAGCTCGAATGCAATGGACTGCGGCGTAACCGAGGGTGCACCTCCTTTCGTCTGCCACTCAGCCCTACGAGCTTGAATCCTTTTAACACCAGCTATAATATGTTTCGCGGACATTCTTTCTAGGTACATCCGCAAATTCCTGCATTCTTTGCAGATCTTTCCTTATGTACCCGCTTTTTTCCTGCGTTTGATCTTTTATTATTCCCTAACTGATCGTATTTTCCTGCCAACCATTTCCAAATAGTGTTATGTATATGCTAAAGGAGCACCCGCTTGAGCGGATGCTCCTTTATTTTCACCCTGATACTTATCGCTCACTTCGCTCTTGGGCGAAGTTCTACACCTGCTGGTTAGAACTTCACTTCGTAACCAAAGTTCATTTGGTCGCCTGTTTTTTGACCGGCAGTGCTATTTATGCTGTAACCAGCAGTTAGCTTACCGTTCTTGGCTACCTGGTAGGTGGCCTTGGCACCCAAGTTCATTTGGCTATCTTGCCCTTGCTGCACTGTGATCTTCATACCAGGCTCCACAGCTAGCTTCTCCATCATCTTGTAGTAAGCATCAGCAGATACGATGGTTTTCTTTTGCTCCAGCTGGTTCTCCATGCTACCATTGGCCCACAATTGACCAGGGATGATAGGCATGGTGCCTTTTACAACGAGCTTGGTAGTGGGATCTTGAGCTGGCTTGCTAGCACGAACGACGCTAGCCTGCACTGCCGGTGCTACGTTTAGCTGATACTTACCAGCTTTGAACTGATCGTCCCACTTTTGGTTGTTGGCGCTACCACGCCAGTCAGCTGCGGCAGTTATTACATCGCCCACCTTCTGTGTGCGATCGGAGCTCTTCATGGTGTAGGTGTAGGAGCCGGCCAATTTGGTCTGGCTGGTCTCATGCGTACCTTGCACAAACAACTCATCTTGATCTTTGCCGTTGAAACCAGCTGGCTGACTCTTGTAGCTGGCAACACCCTTCAGGTTCGGCATAACCGGAATAGCTGATTCCGCTTTTACACCAATACCCAGGTTGTTAAGGCCTAAGTTCTGAGCTGGTTGTACCTTGCCACCTAGTGAACCAGTAAGGTTAACACCGGCAACTTCAGTACGATCGTGAACTACCACCGTGGCACCGTTGGTGGCCAGAGGTAGATCGCTGTGGGCAGCAATACCTAGGTTGTGACCAGCGATTTGTTTGTCAGCAAATACGTAGAGGTCGCTGTCGTCTTCGAAGTCTACAGTGATTGGGCCAACTTCGGCACGCACCTTCATGTTGCCGTCGGCAGTTGCGTATTTCTTGCTCGACTTTACAAAGCTGAACGGATCGTTCTTATCCGACACATCCTTATCCTTACCCCAAATGGTGAGGTTGAATAAAGGATCAGTGAAGGCTACTTTGTATTTGCCTAGTGACAAGGTGTTACCAATGATGCTACCTAGTTCAGCCTCGGCTGACCAGCCATTTTCAGAACCTTTGGTAGCAACACCCAGACCGATGCTGGTGTTGGCTTTGGTTGGCAAAACACCGTTGGTGATGGTGTAGTTACCGCTCAGCTTTCCGTCTTTCACGATGAACTCGGTGGCGAATGCTGGTGCGGCAACTGTTATAGCCAACGCGGCTGCAAGCACGATTGCCATTTTTTTCATGATTGGTTGTATCCCCCTTGATGTTAGTTGCTACGTTTAAGCTACGATGCTTTCAGTACAACTGCGTAATATAGCTGCGATGTCTGCTGCAATGTTTGCTTTGTGGGGGCGATGGGTGTATCTGGCGAACCGAGTATCCAAGTTTCCTCGTGCCTTGCACCTATACCCCGTAACAATGTCTGCTGCGAATTCTACTTGCCCTGCCACTCCCTGTTGCCACCATCCGACTTACGGGGGATGCACCTCCTTTCTTTGTCGTGGGCTATTGGGGAGTCGCCTGGTGATTTCTCCTCCTACACGTTTGCTCCTGCTACTTAGGGCCGGTTAGATAATACCAGCTCTTCCATACTCTTCCTTGCTTCCGCAGGCGTGTTTTATCACCGTTTTTGGGCTGTATCTGTATAACTTGTTCGGGAGATACCTTGCCTTACCTGTAGGTAAATCATGCCTACAACTCTGCTATCACGCCACCACCCAACTAATGAGGCCACTAATCACCGAAAGCAACAAACTGCCAACTACCGCCGACCATAGCCCATGAACAGTGAAACCGGTCACCGCCAAAGATGTCAGCTTCAACATCAAACCATTAATTACAAATGTAAGTAGACCTAATGTAAGTATGTTGAACGGCAAAGTTAATAGCATTATTACTGGTCGAATAAAAGCGTTCACCACTCCGAGCACCGCCGCTGCCACCAAAGCAGCACCCACCCCTTGCAATTGGACACCCTCAATAACAGCAGCCATACCTAATAGAGCAACAGTATTTATGATCCAACGAATTATAATACCTTTGATCGCCCACACCCCCCTAACATGCCTATTATTTACCAAAAGCCCACCCTTACTTTAACTTCTGATATCTCTAACCGGACCAAGTCAAAAGGTGGCTTGCGACGCATGTCAGCCACTGACTTCACAGCTGTAGCCAAATATCGCCAGAGCGACAATTCTGGTAACCATATGTGCAATAACCCTTGCCCTAACCAAGCAACAATGGTTACACCGCGCAACAACTCCTCTATCGCTACCAACGGTATTGGTAAGAGGAGTGGCCAATGCCAGTGTTGCGGCTTTACGTAAATTATAAAGAACTTACTGTTGCGGCGCAGTTACTTGCTCCTATTCCACGCTTATTTCTACTGTAGTATCTGAATCTTTGTCAGTCACTTCCACTAGCTTACCTTCTGCTCCTTGCTCAATTTCACGCACCAGCTCTTCTAAATCCAAATCGGGAAACTCTTCTTGTATCCTACGGGGAATAAAACGCTGTGCTATTTTAACTAAAGCGATAGGTACATTAACGTTAACCTTGGTGCGATCTCCCCCTTCCTGTACACGAATTCTTAAAAATTTATTGCGTATAGATGGCGTTGTTTTTTTCTGTTCCAAGGTAGAAAGGAGTTGAAAAGCCTCATCGGATGTAATTTTGCTTTCCTCCAACATCTTTAATATCTGAATGCGTTCTTCTTTCATTAACATCACACCCTTTGTAGGTTAATAGAACCATTTACGCTGCTTAATTCCAATGTGAGCTGCACATCGCCGCTACCACTAGCACCTGCCACATGGCGATTACCCATTGAATGTTGCTC
>CAYMKM010000027.1:0-15587 GCA_964390985.1 uncultured Clostridia bacterium
CAACAACCTGGTCGCTTTTTTACTGACTGGTGGTCTAACCTATCTATTAGCCAGGGTTGCCATATGGGGGTACAAAGCGGGTTGGTCGCCCGATAGCATTACTGTGGCTATGTCTGTGATTTTTTTGGTATTAGCTGTAATCAGCGTAATTCTTCTGTTTCACTTAGGTCGTGCGCTATACAACCCTGTTACCCAGTTAAGCACAAATAGTAAATCACGCTCTTCAATTGGAAGTTTGTTCCGACAAAAGGGACGTACCATAATAATAATAGCTGCCATCGCTGCGTTTGTACTTTTTACGGGAAGAGAACTACTGATGGGTGTGAAGTTAGAATACACTTTCGGACCAGATTCCATTAAATTTGGTAACACTACCATTTCCTACGTTGAGATAACCGAGCTACAATACTTAGAACAAATACCTAGGCTTAGCAACAGGGTAGGTACTAGTGCTGGCAACTACGCTTCGGGAACCTTTACCGTAGAAGGCATAGGCCGCGGGTATGTATTTGCCAAAGATGTAACTCAACCAGCTTTGCTTATTCGCACAGAGGAGACGTTTTACATTATTACACCGGAAAACGCTGCTCAACATTACCGGGAAGTGCAGGAAAAACTGGAGTAGAATCATTCTTCCCGTTGTTCCATTAAATACTGCGCAAAGGTGGCCAATCGTCGGTTGGCCACCTGGCGAATACTAGGTTCATCAAAACGAAACGGTTTAGCGTTCATTTCCAGTATCCAAAAACGTCCCATGGTATCTAAACCAATATCCAATGAAAACTCGCCGTATATTTCTCCTAGCCTGGCTTCTAAGACAGCTGCCGACTCCTCGCAAATGTTTTTCAACGTTTTTCGGGCCGCTTCCTCGTGCCCTTTTTGGTAAACTGCCCGCAAAGCTTCGTTTAACCTGAGACGAGAGCCACCGCGGGGCACATGGGTAGTAACCTGACCGACTGCTGCCATGCGGCCAGCAGCACCAGTGAAGCACCACTTGCCTTCATCATCTTTTTGCACTAAAGCACGTATGTCAAAACGTCGCTCTCGTACTTGCGCTAACTGCACTTTTCGCTGCAAACACACTTGCTGCGAGCGTAAATGCTGCCGGGCCCAAGCTTCCAACTCCTGTTCGCTACGTAATAATGTCCGTCTGCTTCGTACATCGCGACTGATATTATGGCGAATTTCTACACCGCTTGTTTTTGTTAAGCTAATCATAGCAATTCCGTTGCCAAGACTACCAGTACGAGGCTTACAGTAGATGCTCTTCCAGGAGCGTAATACCGATGCTAGCTGGGAAGGACGGTTATAAAGCAGTGTAGTTGGTACGTATTCGCTTACATGTGGGTCTGCTTGCAGGTGAGCATATACAACCCATTTATCTAAGAAACCCGGGTTAAACACAATAATTCCTTGCTCTTTTAACCAGGCAAACGTATTTTGCACTCGCTGGCGCTGTTCTGCCCGTCTGTTAGCCACCCGGTTATAAATCACCTTAGGGAGTGGGAACCAAAACCTTTGCCACCCTTTCTCAGCAACGTACATAAAAGCCCACACACGCCTTTTTTTACGGTCTATCCCGCTAGGCGTAAATACACACACCTCCATGTCATTTTGCCGGGCTGCCTGGGTTATTTGCCGAAATGTGCCACTGCGACCAGGGAAGGGATCGTGAGCAGTAGGTGGATGTTTACTGCCTTGTGTAACCATGATACCTAACAGGCGATCCGCTTTCATTATTTTCTCTCCTTATTTATACCCCTTCACCAAAGCCAGCCAAATATGCAGCGTAAAGCATAGGCCTTTGGAATGAACGGCGGGCGCCAGGGCGGTTTTCCAAAGTATCATAAGCTTTGCGGTGCGGTTTGGCGTTCACCTCAATAATCCATACGTGACCATCTTCATCAACGCCAATATCTACACCAAGCTCACCTAATGGTTTGTTAATCTCTTTATCCAAACAAATGCAAGCTTGCAATGCTACCTGACGTATCTGCCGTATAATGCCCGGTATTTTATCTCTGCTAAAGCAACGAGCCATGGCAATGCCAACCGGGCGCCCTTTTGCACCTCTGGTAATATTGGCTACCAGTTGACCGCTAGGTGGTATGCGGGCAAATATTTTAGTCACTCCCCACTTGCCATTGCCCGAACGCTGCATCAGCACCCTTACATCCACTGGTCGGCCGCGGGAACGACATAGCTCTAACCCCTGTTGCACGAGGTACGTGTCGCCAGCTAGGGGTGGTAAGTGATCGGTCACTTTGTTTAAGTCTGTAATAAGCTCTTTTTTAGGGGAGCGACCCCCTCGCCGCAACGACCAGCTTTCGCCATTAGCGCGTGTTAGTACGGTGATGTTGCGGCCCAAACTACCTCGGGCTGGTTTGATAAATAGGCGACGATACTTTTGCGCTGCTTTTTGTAAATCCTCTCCGCTAATACAGCGGGTATCCGGCAGATGAGGCGCTAATTCAGGGCAGGCGCTCAACCAGTTGTGTACTTCCCATTTATCAAAAAAGCCAGGGTTAAAGTAAGGAATATTGGCCGCACTAAGCTGGCGACGCAGCTCACGCACTTCGGCACTGCGATCGCGCCGCCTCACAGTTATGTGATCGTACACTACATCAGGTAGTGGCAATACTCGCCGGACCCAGTATGGTTCTTCAGATAACGCCAGGGTGTAACCCCTAACAGTACCTCGGCGAAAATCAATACCGCTACAAGTAAAAGCGATAGGCAGTACTCCCGCCCGCCGACCTTGTTGAATGAAGTAGGCCACTTCAAGTGAGAGTGAGCCAAATGGTTCAGGTAAGCCGCGGGCCCCTGGCATGAGGATACCCACAATTGGGCCTAGGTGTAATGTATCCCCGTCTGATCTGGCTCTTAAACTGATGCTTCGCGGCATGTTTATAGCTGTTAGCAAAGGTCGGCTAAGGCCAATCACTTTGCCAGTTTTACCTTTGGTAATGAGTAAACGAGCACGCAGTGAACGCCCACCCGTTTTCACCTTTACCATAGTCATATTACTCAGTCCCAGCTGGCGAGCCAGAGCATGGGGTAAGCGTACCGCGTAACCATCGTTACCAGGCCCCACCGCTACCAACTGTACACGCATACCATCACTCACCTTTTCTCATTGTAGCTGCGGTGAAACCCGCAAGATATAAAGCAAAACGTAGTGGTCGTCTATCGGCTTCGGCAGCCGCCTGTGGCATTTTGGCTCGCCGAAACACAGCTCGACCAGTGCGGGAATTGGCTTCGATCACCCATACCTTGCC
Organism: uncultured Clostridia bacterium; assembly: GCA_964390985.1. Classification (GTDB taxonomy): domain Bacteria; phylum Bacillota; class Limnochordia; order DTU080; family DTU080; genus CAYMKM01. Next base: position 3,279 of record CAYMKM010000027.1, read on the forward strand.
GTTTTTATCGACACCCAAATCGACACCCAATTCACCCAAGCACTTTGTCCCTTTAGCTAAAACTGCGCCCACACGCAAAGATAACTGCTCTATTTGAGCTACTACTGAAGGTACAGCCGCTGCGCCTCCAGGGAGTGTTTTCGCTAATACTTGTTCTAATTGAAGGGCTTGCCCGCCACCGTGTAAATTGGAAATAATACCACCCGGGCGACCAGCTCGTATTGCTGCCCCCGTAAGATGCCAGCAACCATCGGCATCACGCTGAATAAGGGCCCTCACATCGCAGATGCGCCCTTGCCAACGTATTAAGCGAATATCCGGTTGTACCAGGTATCCCGAAAGGACTACTTGCGTGCGCAAACGGGCTATAACGTCGGCCAAACGTAACGATGAACCCTGATAGATCTGGTAATGCTCATTCACCAGCGTATACTCCCAAGTGCCCGTACGTCGACGCAGACGGATAATCCCCTTACCTTGCGCCCCGCTTTGCGGTTTTAGGTAGGCTGAACCGCTGACTGCCAAGACTTTTGCCACCTGTTTAGTGCTGCTTACCCTATATGTGGGAGGTAAATGGGCTTGGAGTAGCAAATCGGCACGCATCAACTGATAAAGCCGCATTTTACTGCCCAGGCGGGTATTGAACTGTGGCACCTGATACTGACTTAACCGCCGCCGGGCAGCATCGGTAGCAGCCACTCCTCCGGCAAAGGTACCGGTAGTGCGGTCGTAAACTACATCGGGAATAGGGTAATTACGTGCTACCCATTTATCACCAGCTAATGTATAACCTCTTACTCGTTTTTTGCTCCAATCAATGTGATGAAAATCAAAAACAAAAACACATACACCCAGATCATTGCCAGCGTGTATTAGGCGGCGAAACAAGGAGGTTTGTGCACTATATGGGTGCGTTTTGCTTTTTTGCCGGGGCGCTAATACACCCACTAACGGGCCTATACGCAGAGTGCCGTTTTGCCAAGTAACGTTTACTAATTGACCGACTTCAAAGCCCAGATACTTCAGTAAGGTTATAGGTATTTTTAACTGCTGTTTTTCTTGTTGTGTGTTTAACCTCAATACATTACCAGCGCGTTGGGCCCCGGCAGCTACCTTTAACAAAGTACCGGGGGCTAGCTGTAACTGGGCCGCCAAATTGCTGGGCATATACACTATTTTCTCTTCGCCGTTGGCCAATTCCATCACAGATGATGTCACTTTGCACCCCGCTCCCATAAGTAGATGGTGTAATGTAACGGAGCTATTCCCGAACGCCGCCAGGCATTTAGCAAATGTGCCCGCCGAAAAGTAGCTCGCCCCGGTCGTAAATTCACCTCTATTACCCATAACCGGGCATCTACATCGAGCCCTAAATCTACTCCTAATTCTCCTAATAAGCTATGCCTAGACATAGTGGTAGCTACCATAATTGCCAGAGCTTCTATACGTTTATATAAGCCATCGTCATTTGTTAATACATCGAGCCGCGCCGCCTGACCACCGGCATGCAAGTTAGAGACGACGCTTGATTTTGCTCCTAAGCGCACGCCAACTCCAGTCAGCGCCCAGGTGCCATCGCCTCCTTTTTGCACCAAAGCCCGTAAATCTACCGTACGGGTATGCACTTTGCGTAAGGGTAAACCTTGCTGTACCAAGTAAGGGCAGGGTTCTTTGGTAGCCTCCAGGTGGTGTAGCAAAGTAGTTGCGTTAGGCAACAACATGTGGCGAATTCTCCCCTTACGCATATGCGCCATCACCTCTAGCTGCTGCCCTCTTCGCCGAATACGAAAGACGTGTCGCCCTTGGTTACCACATGTCGGTTTAATGTAAATGGTGCCGTAACGATCTAAATACTCGTTTACCACCCCAGCGTTGGCCAACAAGGTTGTTTGAGGTAAGTAGGGATGGAGTAGCGGTTCACCGAGTAGATGTTGATGCATCTGCCATTTGTCGCCCACCTCGCCATTGAATATCTGTACCGCAAAATCTTTTACCAAAGTGGTGCGCACCCGATCGGCCATAGCCCGTTCTCCACGCTTAAAAAAGCCGCGATCGTATACCACATCGGGCATGGGGTAACACACTTGCTGCCAACCACCTTTATCACTTGGTATATGGGCATGAAGCGTGCCCGTACTGGTGTTTATGCCAGCTAGACTAAAGACACAGGCACAAATGTGCATCTTCTCCGCCTGCGCAATTAACCGGGCAAAGAAGGCGGTTTGTTCGCCAAAGGGACGGCTCTTTTGTGGCTTGGCTAAAATACCTAAGAAGGGACCTAAACGCAGCCTGTTTTCGCTGCGGCAAATATGCAAGCGCAAATTTTTAGCGGGTAACTTCAACTTATTACGCAATCCCCAACCAATGTTGGTCCGATCGCCCACATCAATGCGGGCCCGTGCCAAACGCTGTCCAGCTTGAATTTCATAATGTGTGCCAGGCACCACTGCTAATGCTGCTACTACAGTTGCTTGAAGCGTCAGCACATCGCCTGTGTTTTTTGATGCCGGGCGTAGCAAAATACGAAACATACTTACGCTCCCTCTCTAGATTGCCATTCCCGGCGAAAGTCTGCTTTTTCATCCACCACCCAACCAGAATCAATTAAATCGTACAACCCCTGCAGCGACTGGCTATACGCTTCGTAGGTGGCGGTTTGTTCTATTTCACTCCATAAAGTGGGAAACAAGCGACGAAACGGCTCTTTATCTGCAGCGTAAAATGATTCAAGCATATTAATATCGGTGAAAACATTGCTTTGCAATCGCACATGCTCCTTGGCTACCAGGTAAGCTAGGCAGAGTGTACCACGGGCTAATACAGGGTTGCTTAACCACGAAAAGGGGGTGCGATACTCGAACCCACCATGCGGTTTTACCCGGGCATCACCCAAAAAGCCATAACGTGATCGGCGAATTACGGCTCGCACTGGATCTTCCATAAGTAAAAGCGGTATGGTGAGGTAATTATCAAGAGCCCTCAGCAAACGCGTCGACAAGGGCACGCGACTAAAATGAATGTGGCCACCAATAGGGTATGTACCATCGGGTACACTGCCCGCCAGCCAGGAAATACCTTTGGGTATCATTTGATCAGCTCGCCTGATAGTGGATTTTAGGTTATTAAACAAACGTACCGGGGTGAGGGCGTATTCCGGTCGTAGCTCGGCTAGCGGTCTATGAGAACGACCGTTGGCATGTACAGGCTGCATTTCGCAGCCCACTGGTCCTGTCAAAGGAAGAAAATCCGATGCATAAATGCGGTTGAGGGTATCGCCACGGGCCAGTATAAACTCCGGATCAGCCCCAATAGCCACGGGTGGGCGGTGCATAGGAGAGCTAAGTAGTTGGCCCATGTAATTACTGTAGCGACGCAAGGCACCAGCAAACCTTAAGGCGGTGGAATTGCTTAGACGAGGTGCAGGGTCAATGCCAATTATCACTGGTTGGCGGGTTTTTTGCTGCAGGCCAATATGCACTACGCCAAAATCAAGCCCCAAAGCGTATACCGCTCGCATGGCCAACTCTTTTAGCATTTTCAACTCGCCACTGTAAATTGACCCTCCCTCCTGGCGACTCACCCAATTATCTTGCACAAAGATAACCGATAAATCAAAGACGCCAATTTGGTATCTATTGCGCAAACCAGGTATGTCATGCAGCCATGGCGCCGCGTTCGCATTATTGTTGGGTGCTGTATGCGAGATGCCCGAAATGGATATAGTCCGTTGAAATAAACCCGCTATATGCGTTGCATTAATAGCCGAAACAGGGTTTAGCGCCAGGGGGTATTGCTCGCTACCCGCAGTGTTTCCCCACCGTAGTACTATTTTCCAATCGCCTTCTATTGGAGTGCGCGAAAAAGACCAATCGGGTAAGTGCGGTAGCAGAGCGGCCCTTGTGCTTTCTTCATCAAAGAGGAATAAATTGGACATATTTATCTCCCTAGCCAGCTCAAGAGGTGCTTTGCGCATCGCTTCTGGCTGGACATTTAAGAACTAAGTCACATGACATAATATGGCGAGCAACATAGAAGTGCTTCAGTAGTAGCTTGGGTCAATATAGAATCGACGTAACTCGGGGTATGGGGTATAATGTTTGAGGCTGGTTGCCATTTAAGGAAGGATGAAATTACATGAACCAGGCTTTACAGGCTGTGCAAATATCGCTGACAGGCATTACATCCACTTTCGCTGTGTTGGGTTTATTGCACATCCTATTAACGGTTATGGCCCGCATTAGTTCCCGCAAACCAGGTGACCTAGCTGGAGAAACAATAAGTGAACCCGAGGAGATAGCTGCAATTATCGCGGCGCTTAGCGCTAGCGGTGCTGGGCCTAGTACTGGAGGGCAGATTCACATTGAAAAAGTATCAGGTTAATGTTAACGGTAAGCAATATGTGGTTGAAATACAAGAGATGAACGGTGCAGCCGTTAATAGCACTCGTACATCGCCTACCACAACCATCACAGAAAAGCCGGCCGCTGCGCCTCAGTTTACGGCCGATAACACTAGCAATGCCGAAGGTCATCCGGTAAAAGCACCTTTACGCGGTCAAATTTTACGCGTCGACATAAAACCAGGTGACCAGGTGCAATTAGGTCAGGTAATTCTTACCATTGAAGCGCTCAAGCTGGAGAATGAAATTGTGGCGCCTGTCTCTGGCACTGTTTCCGGTGTCTTTGTACAGCAAGGTTCTACAGCGGAGGTTGGCGATGTATTAGCCACAATAAAGGAGGGTTAAGTGGCACTGCTATTTATTTGCCACAACATCCCATGATGGATTTTTTGCTGCAAATTATTGATACAATGGGGATCGCACACCTCACTGTTGGTAATGTAATATTGATATTGACGGCATGTTGGTTAATCTACCTGGCCATTAACAAGGGTTGTGAACCGCTTCTGTTAATTCCCATCTCTTTTGGTATGCTCTTAGTCAATTTGCCCCTCAGCGGAGTTATGGAACCTGGTGGCCTGCTATACGGTTTATACCAAGGCGTGAGAATGGGCATATACCCGCCATTGATTTTCCTGGGTATAGGTGCCCTCACCGATTTTGGCCCCCTTATTGCCAATCCTAAAAGTCTTTATTTAGGTGCTGCCGCTCAATTAGGCATTTTTATAGCTTTCGCTGGGGCCTTGCTTCTCAAGTTCCCCCTCAACGAAGCTGCTAGTGTAGGCATTATTGGCGGTGCAGATGGTCCTACTGCTATTTTTCTTACCTCTAAACTAGCTCCAGGTTTATTAGCGCCTATTGCCATCGCGGCTTACTCCTACATGGCTTTAATACCTTTTATTCAACCGCCCCTTATACGCTTATTAGTGCCAAAGCACGAGCGGACCATTGTAATGGAACAATTACGCCCGGTTAGCAAGCGCGAAAGAATCTTCTTCCCCATTGCCGTAACTATTGTAGGCGTATTGTTAGTACCTTCAGCGGCCTCGTTAATTGGCGCCTTGATGTTAGGTAATTTAATGCGCGAAAGTGGCGTGGTAGACCGTTTGGCAAAAACAGCGCAAAACGAGTTGATCAACATTGTCACCATCTTTTTAGGTTTCAGTGTTGGCGCCACGGCAAATGCTGAAACCTTCATCACCATGCAAACGTTAGGCATTGTCTTCCTAGGCTTATTCGCCTTCGCCGGTGGCACAATGGGCGGATTGTTGTTTGGTCGCCTGATGTGCTGGGCTACCAAGGGTAAGGTGAATCCTTTAATTGGCGCAGCTGGCGTTTCCGCTGTGCCCATGGCCGCTCGAGTAGTGCACAAAGTGGGGCAAGAAGAGAACCCCACCAACTTTTTACTCATGCATGCTATGGGACCTAACGTAGCTGGGGTAATTGGTTCAGCTATTGTGGCTGGTGTATTCCTAGCCCTATTAGGCTAGTCTAGGACGTTATAAGTTAGCTACACAAACAAGGGAGCAGTGATTTTTATGACAAAGCGTCCGGTTGGCATTACCGAAACCATTTTGCGCGATGCACATCAGTCTTTGCTGGCCACTCGCATGTGCACCGACGATATGCTGGGTATGGCCGAAGATTTGGATGCTGCTGGTTTTTACTCACTTGAAGCCTGGGGTGGTGCCACGTTCGATGCTTCACTCCGGTTTCTTAATGAGTGTCCGTGGGAGCGATTAAACCGCTTGCGTTTTCGCATTCGCAACACTCCCCTGCAAATGCTGTTACGGGGGCAAAACTTGCTAGGTTACAAGCATTATCCCGATGATGTAGTAGATGCCTTTGTTAAATATTCCATTAAGAATGGCATACGCGTGCTACGCATATTCGACGCTCTTAACGACGTGCGCAACATGCAAACAGCTATTCAGGCAACTATTAAATATGGTGGTCATGCTCAGGGCGCCATTTGCTACACCAGTAGTCCGGTGCATAACATCGAACACTTTTTAGATATTGCTCGTCAATTAATGGCGCAGGGTGTCCATTCTATTTGTGTGAAAGATATGGCTGGTTTGTTAGCCCCTTATACTGCATATGAATTGATCACCAAGTTGAAGGCAGAAGTGAATGTGCCCGTAGTGCTACATACGCATTACACCAGTGGCATGGGCTCTATGACCTACCTTAAAGCTATTGAAGCAGGTGTAGATGCGGTTGATACCGCACTTTCGCCCTTAGCTTTGGGTAGCTCACAACCGCCCACTGAACCGCTGGTAGCTACCTTACAGGGCACTCCATATGATACGGGAATTAGTATGGAACGGCTAATTAAACTGGGTAACTATTTCCGAGAGATCAAAGCTAATTACAACGATGTATTAGCCCCTCAGCAAGTGGTGCCGGAGATTTTATCTTTCCAAATACCCGGTGGCATGCTCTCTAACCTACGTTCGCAATTGAAGGCGCAGGGTATGTCCGAGCGTCTACACGAAGTGTTTGAAGAGGTACCGCGAGTACGCGCCGATATGGGTTATCCGCCCCTGGTTACACCCATGAGCCAAATTGTCGGTACCCAAGCGGTGTTAAATGTAATCGCTGGCGAACGCTACGCCATTTGTTCCAAGGAGATTAAAGATTATGTACGCGGCCTGTATGGGAAACCACCAGCAGAAATAGATCCGGATATTCGTACTAAGGTGATTGGCGACGAAGAAGTATTTACCGGACGCCCGGCCGATTTACTCGAACCGATGTTGGAACAAGCGCGCGCAGATATTCGTGAGCAAGCTAATAAGGAAGAAGATGTACTCTCCTACGTACTTTTCCCACAGGTAGCTTTGGAGTTTTTTGCCAAGCGGGCTGCTTTGACCAAATAAGGAGGGAGTATACTTGCGTAAACCAGTGCGTATTGGGCTGATAGTTATACTGTGCGTCATTTTGCTCTTTGTCCTTATCAGGGTGGTTAAATCTCCTTCGCAAGAAAATGCCGGGGAAGAAGGGAATACGACCATGAACGCTCCTTCGCAAACAGAAATAGACGCCGCCAGCCAAGCTGGAAGCATTATGGTAACCATCAGTACAACAAAAGGTGATATAAAGGCCACTTTACGAGGGGATTTAATGCCTCTTACCACAGCCAACTTCGTAAAACTGGCTAGCAGTGGTTTCTACGATGGACTGCGTTTCCACCGGGTAGAGGATTGGGTTATTCAAGCAGGCGATCCGGTAGGCGATGGTACAGGTGGGCCAGGTTACGCTATAAAATTCGAAACCCACCCCGAATTGAAAAATGTACGTGGCGCTGTAGCCATGGCTCGTAGACCAAACAATGTCGATTCAGCCGGTTCCCAGTTTTATATTCTTCGTACCGATGCCTCATGGTTAGATGGCGATTATGCCGTCTTTGGCCATGTGACTGATGGTATGGATGTTGTAGATAAAATGGAACCTAACGATCTCATTAAACAGGTAAGTGTCGCGCCCTCTCCCATTTGAACTAGGAGATTGAATATTAATGCAGCATAATGTCATTTTAATTGGTACGCTAGCTAGTTTGGTAGCCGGGTTAGCCACTGGCATAGGTGCCTTGCCTGTATTCTTCACTCGTCAATTATCGGCTAAGGTTATTGATACTCTTTTAGGTTTTGCCGCGGGAGTAATGCTGGCTGCCACTTCTTTCAGCCTTATTACTCCCGCTATTGAATACGGCGGCGGCGGATGGGTTGGGGCTTTGTGGGCCGCTGCTGGCATACTGGTGGGTGGTATTTTTCTTGATCTACTCGATAAATTTGCACCACACCAGCATATAGTAGCTGGCAGAGAAGGTAGCCACTCCCGTTTAAACAAGGTATGGCTTTTTGTTATTGCCGTGGCTATACATAACTTCCCCGAAGGATTGGCAGTTGGTGTAGGTTTTGCTGGTGGTAACATAGGTAATGGCCTCGCCCTAGCTATAGGTATTAGCCTGCAAAACATGCCAGAGGGTTTGGCTGTAGCCCTGCCGTTATTATGCGAGAATTACTCACCGGGCAAAGCGGTTTTTATTGCTTTGTGCACCGGTTTGGTGGAAACTATCGGTGGCCTTATTGGGTTAAGTTTGGTACAACTCTCAACTTCTATACTCCCCTTCTTCCTCGCCTTTGCTGCTGGTACAATGCTCTTTATTATCAGCGACGAAATTATTCCCGAATCTCACAATCGCGGCAATGAGCGCCAGGCTACATACGCCGTGTTAGTAGGTTTTGTAATAATGATGCTCCTTGATGTTGCGCTAGGTTCATAATACTTGTCGGCGCCAGTTTATCAGCATACGGGCCAAATCCCGGTAAGCATCAGCTCCAGGTAGCGCCCGCGCATAAGTTAGTATAGATTCTGCCGCCGCTGCCGCCTCAGCAAAACGGATACTGCGATATACAACAAAATCGAGCACCGGTACTTGCGGATGATAACGCTCCTTTAAATCACGCAGAGTTTTATCGGCATGTTTGGTACGTCGATCGAACATAGTGGGTAATATCCCTATCACTTTTAACTGGCTGTTAGCACTTCCTTGCACCTTTTTGACAAACTTAATGAAACCATTTATAGCGCGCAGGGCCAGGTATTCGCAGGCCACAGGAATGATAACACCATCTGCAGCCGAAAGGGCGTTCAATGTAAGTAAACCTAACGATGGGGAACAATCTAAGAGAATAAAATCATATTGCTCACGGAGCGGGTTAATAACTGCACCCAGCCTCCGCTCACGCACTACCGCATTTACTAGTTCAATTTCAGCTAATGATAAATCTACGTTAGCTGGTATGACATCTACGCCAAATTTAGTTGATAAGCGTACACCTTCACCACTTATACCTTTCCGTAAGCAATCGTAAACCGTCTCTTCAATTTCATCTGGTATTAAACCTGTGCAGACTGTTAAACCACCTTGCGGATCCAGATCAACTGCTAAAACACGTTGACCCATTTCTGCTAATGCCGCTCCCAAATTCACAGTGCTGGTGGTTTTTCCAACTCCACCTTTTTGGCTGGCTATGGCAATTACGCATGCCACATAATCAACCTCCCGTTTTAGCGCAACATACTATTTTCCCGATCTTCTCCTTGTAGCTGGTCTCTCCTTCCTTATTAGCCTTCTAGTAAATTATCGCTATAAGCATACAGGTATTGTATGATGGAAAGGCTAATATAGTAATTCCAAGTATAGTATACAAAGGGGGTTAGCCAATTGCGCTTTGAATTTTTACGCAAACAGGTATACCGTTCGCGTGAGAAAGAACCACGTTACCACATAACACCTTCAGGTAGAATTAGGTTTAATCGTCTTGCGGTCAATCAGTGCTTATTACCCGTGATTGGCGATAGCGAATTCGTTATGTTAGGTTACGATGCCAGCACACAAGAGATTGCTATAGTACCAGTCTCCAAGGTAAAACTAGAGAGCGATCGAACAATAATACCTTTTAAGGTAGTAACCGTAGCTGGTGGGAAACGTCGTTCCATTCCGGCCAAACGTTTCTTTGACCGCTTAGGCCTTGTATTACCTAACAATGGGTACCACGGTATACCAAAGGTAGAGTTTGAAGAAGGCTTCGGCAAATGTCTGACAGTTAGCATCGCTCCTACAGCAATTGCTCCAGCTGGCAAGTAAATACTTTTGAATCATAACCTAGCGCATGGCAAAAGAGACGCCCTACATAAGCAGGACGTCTCTTTTAGCTGGTAGCGGTGGCTGGACTCGAACCAGCGACGCCGCGGGTATGAACCGCGTGCTCTGACCAGCTGAGCTACACCGCCGTATGGGCGAATGCTAACACCGCCCATTTGTTGGTTGCGGGAGCCGGATTTGAACCGACAACCTTCGGGTTATGAGCCCGACGAGCTACCTGGCTGCTCCATCCCGCTTTATAAAAGAACCGCATGGCCTATTATAGCAGACTGCACCGACGTGTCAACTACTCAAGCGAAGCATCAAAAACAAAGACGCACCGATAATACATGCCCCGGACGAGCCCTGTTGTAAGCATAATCAATTTGCGCATAATCACCAGTAAAACCAAAACCAGCAGCAGGAACCCAATGTAAACCCACTTCTGTAGCTGCTGCTCGTAATACCAATTTTTGAACCGGCTGCCATTCCACTCCTAAGCTAGTATCTGTCCCACCAGCAAAATGCCAAGCAAGTGTGCCCCGCTCATAACTAACACCCACCTGGTAACGAAGTGGGTTTGGCTCCTTCTTAAACTGGCCCGCCCAGGTTGCGGTAGCACCTAACTGCCAGGCATCAGTGGCGTACCATTGCATACCTACTTTAGCCAGGGTACCATAATCTTTTTGTAGACCTGCACCCTGCCAAAGAGCTCCTACAGAAATGCCATAATGCAAATAACGCCATGATCGGGCTGCGCTTAACGCTAGCATACCTTCCGTATATTGAAAAACGCCCGTGGGGTTACCAGCATCATCACGTGTTATTAAATCGTCAGCGGTTAGTTGCTGTAACGACACACCAACACGAGCATAAGTGGTTGGTAGGGCTATACTAATGGCCTCTATCACCGTACTGGGCTGTGGTGTGGCCCGATTGGCCTGCAACTCCCGTTTATTTAGTTGGGTCAAACCAGCTGGGTTAAATACTAAGGATGGCAGACCGCTCACAGAGCCAACGTTGCTTTCTGCCAATGCTACATTGGCGGCACTTATGGGCAATTGCGCCGCTGGTAACCATATTAGCTCACTAGAGGTCGCCGCTTCCACCCGCTGGAATAGGCTGAGCAGTAATATGAAAACATAGATACGCCAAAACGGGGCCCCCTGATGCATAATTTGCCTCCTATGGGCCCCCGCCCCACCGGATTCGCGCATAATACTTCCGCATAAGGTGTATAGATCCTGCAGTTTTTGTTACACCCTTTACAGCGATGAAACTTATCGCGTATAATAATCATATTGGTCAGTATTGGTCAAACGCGATAAGTGTATAATATCTACATAGGGTAAAGGAGGATTCATATGGTTTTGATCCCGACAGTTATTGAACAGACCAATCGCGGTGGCGAACGTGCTTACGATATTTATTCCCGGTTACTTAAAGATCGCATTGTGTTTTTAGGTGGCCCGGTAGATGATCACGTGGCTAACCTTGTGGTAGCTCAGCTCTTGTTCTTAAACGCCCAAAGCCCCGATAAAGATGTGTACCTATATATAAATAGCCCTGGCGGTAGTGTTACTGCTGGTATGGCTATTCACGATACTATTAGGCATATTAAACCAGAAGTAGCCACCATATGTGTCGGCATGGCTGCCAGTATGGGCGCGTTTTTATTGGCATCAGGCACCAAGGGTAAACGTTGGGCACTCCCTAATTCTAAGGTGCTAATTCACCAGCCTTCATATGGCACGCAAGGTCAGGCATCTGATATTGAAATTCACGCTAAAGAGCTACTGCGTACCAAAGCTCGCTTAAATGAGTTACTAGCAACCTACACTGGGCAGGATATAAAAATAGTTGAGGAAGATACTGACCGCGACCACTTCATGACCGCTGAAGAGGCTAAAGAGTATGGCCTAATTGACGCCGTCCTTTACGAAGAGAAAGCGGAAAAATAGGTGTTGTTAAATGAGAGCGGGCAACAGTGAGGTGCCTCGCTCTCATTCTAAAACGGTAGTTGACGAATGTCGTCCGTCTTTATTTGGTAGGTTCGTTCATCAATTATGGTATAACCACGTTTTGTCAACGCTCCTTTGTCTACTGGATTATTGTTTCTTACCTCAAAGACAAAAGGCGGCTTTATACAATTAAAGGGAGCTATTTTTGCAATTCTACGCACAGCACGAGCCGCCCCAGCTGCAATAGCTATGCATGCCTCGTTATTATTCATATTAATTGCGGTTTCAGTACCTTA
>CAYMKM010000028.1:0-12981 GCA_964390985.1 uncultured Clostridia bacterium
TCTAAAGAGATTGAGGCTATGACAGTAGGCTTATATGAAATGGTGGAGCCCGAAGCAGCCAGCGCCTCTGCTGATTTGATCGAGTTTTTTGTGAACCGCATGGTAGAGCGGGGAGTACCTGCAGTTACACCGCCGGGTGGTTTGGCTGGGCACGTAGATGCTGGGAAGTTTTGCGCACACATTCCTCAACTGCAATATCCAGCTGGAGCATTAACAACAGCCTTATACATTGTATCAGGGGCTAGGGGCATGGAACGAGGCACCGTTTCTATGGAGAGAGATGCCAATGGTAACGAAGTGCCTGCCGATTTAGAGCTTTGTAGATTAGCGGTACCGCGGCGAGTGTACACCATGGCCCATATGGAATATGTTGTAGACCGGCTAGCTTGGCTTTATGAGCATCGGGAGTTAATTGGCGGGTTACATTTTGTGCAAGAACCGCCAGTATTGCGCTTCTTTATTGGCCGCTTGGAGCCTATCAATGGCTGGGGGCGCAAACTAGTTCAAGCATATAAAGCCGATTTTGGCGACGTATAAGTAGTAGATGGAGGGCTTCGTGCAATGTTGGCGAAGCCCAATTATTCGCATGGAGGGATTCGAATGAGTCTTCATATTAACCATGTACGCCGTTCATTTGGACCGGTTCTGGCCGTGCGCGATGTTTGGCTGGAAGCGCCAGAAGGTTCTATTATGGGTATTATCGGACCAAATGGCTCGGGTAAAACCACAACCATGCGACTGGTATTACGTATACTAATGCCCGAAAAAGGGAACATCACCTGGGCCGAGCGTTCAGTGGAGCATTGGCCTTTGGGTACTTTTGGCTACCTGCCAGAAGAACGTGGGTTATATCCACAAATGACCGGGCGTGCCGAACTGCGTTTCTTCGGTCGGTTACATGGTTTATCTCTACATGAGGCCGATAAAGAAATAGCGCATTGGGAAGATGCTTTATCACTCACAGATTTACTCGATAAAAAAGTAGATGAATTATCGAAGGGCAATGCTCAGAAACTGCAGTTTTTAGCTGCTGTGCTGCATGGACCCAAATTAGTTATTCTAGACGAACCGTTTAGTGGGCTAGATCCAATGAACACGCGGGTGTTTAAAAATGCAATACGTCATCTGCATGAATTGGGTTCGACTATTTTGTTTTCCAGTCATCAAATGGATTATGTGGAAGAGCTATGCGACCGGGTATGTTTGATTACTGAAGGTCGTACGGTGGCGCATGGTACTGTCGATGGTGTTCGCCGTCAATCAGGGGCTCGGGTTCTTACTATTCAATTGCAAAGCGATACAGACGGATTTGATCAGCTAAATGAATGGCCGGGAGTGCGCCAGATAGATCAAGTGGGCACTACCTGGCGTTACGAGCTTCAGCCCGGTGTTGATGCTGATGCTATTTTACGGTTAGTAGCGCAGCAAGGGAGAGTACAGCGGTTTTTGGTTGATTATCCAAGTCTTGAGGATGTTTATATTGCCTGCGTTTCTAAGTATTCAGAGCAGGCGGATATAGTTAACCTGACACAGGAGGTCGTACAATGAAACCTATCCGCACCATTGCTGCTAGAGAGTTTACACAAACACTGCATTCTCGGGCCTATTTACTTACAACACTGCTGGGGTTATTAGGTTTGGTAGTACTCTCTTTTCTGCCTACGTTTACTAAATGGGTCGAACAAAGGTCCATCACAAAAGTGGTTGTTGTAGACGAAGTGGGTGGTATACAGGATGAAATATTCGCTTCGTACGAATCAATTCCTGAGAATGTACGACCTTATATTCAACTAGAACTACCACCAAAAGATATATCTACCGATAGTGAAACAATGGCGCGACAGGTGAGAGAGGGTAAAATAAGGGCCTATTTGCGAGTCTCTCCAGCGCTGGAGGAAGAAAAAGCAGAACCGTTATTTACATTGGTTACCAAAAACGCTGGTGGAAACTTAATACGTGGGATAGAACAGATTGTCTACCCTGTGGCTACCCAGCGACGGTTGATCGATTTGCAAATATCGGCGCAGCAAGCAGCTCATTTGCAGATGCCAGTGTTATCGCAAGTGATTAATGTAGATGCTTCGCTTGACAATACCGAGCAAGGTGATGACGGGAAGCAAGCGTTTATGTCAGAGGTTTTGGCCTACCTGCTTTTATTTATGCTCTACATGACAATTATTGGTTATGGCAGTGTACTTACTAATGGAGTGGCCGCAGAAAAAGGGTCACGCATTATGGAAATGATGCTGGTATCGGTTCGCCCAAATCAGCTACTAACCGGAAAAATTCTTGGGTTAGGTGCAGCCTCTTTATTGCAGTATATAATTTGGGTGGCCATTGGCTTAAGCGCATCTTGGGCCGGCGGCTTATTGAAAGATTTGAGCATTGGTGGCATACCGTTAGAGTTATCATCAGTGCCAATCTCAACTATAGGTTATTTCTTTCTGTTTTACATTATAGGTTACTTAGCCTATGCGGCGTTGTTTGCAGCAGCGGGCTGTTTAGTAAGCCGACCTGAAGAATCGAGCCAAACTATTATGCCAGTAATGGTACTGATAATAGTCGCATATTTTATGGCTTTTAATGCGCTAAACAACCCTGGCGGAACAATAGCAAGAGTTGCCTCGTTAATACCCATATTTACGCCGATGGCTATGTTCACTCGCATTGTTATGAGTAACGTACCTATAAGTGAAATCGTTCTCTCTATAGTGTTGTCGGTGGCCTTCATATGGCTCACTATTGAGGTGGGTAGCCGGATATACCGCTTCAGCATTTTGCGTACACGGCGTGCGGGGTGGTTGGAGGGGTTGCGAGGGCGTTAATCACCAAAGCCGGGTAAACGCAGTTGTTAAAAGCTGATTCACCCGGCTTTTTATTACTTGTTCTCTTTTCCCTCGAGTTGGCTAATTCGTTTATGCACATCTTCAAGCACATTGGTTAAATGATCAGCTTCTTGTCGTAGGACGGTGAGCTCGTCTTTGCTACCTTGATATGCTCCCAAAGGGCCGGGAAAAGTAGCATATGGGGCTCCTAGCCAACATGGCCTAGCAGATGCGTGAAAACGCCAGCCTCGGCCAACATTGCTCCAGCGATGTCTAAAACCAAAGGTCGGATGAGTGTAGCCTTGTACCGGATAACCTGCACATAGGCCCTGGCCCCATCCTGTTTTCGGCCCTTCGCCCATTGGTCCTGTACCATCTCCTCTTGGCATAATGTCGACCCTCCTTTCAAGTTATGGGCATATGCCCATAACTATCGTAAACCGTTCACTGCATAGTGTCAAGGTGTTATGTGTCGGGCAAAGACAGAAGGAATTATTGTACAATGGTGTAAAATGAGAAAGAAGAACTGTATATTGTTGGGGAGTGATTACCATAAAAAGAACTAACATCAAAGCTAGAATGCTTGTGACTGCAACTTTGATTCTATGTATATGCTTTACAGCTACACAAAGCTTCGCTGCACAACCAGGTAGTTGGAGTGTAGGTGTTGGATTCATGTTGTGGGGATGTCCTGGCATCTCTCTTGACGCCATGTATTACTTAGGTGAAAACGTAGGTGTAGCTGGAGAGGTCTCGTTAGGGTTTAAAATGATTGACGCTTTTGTACCGGTGGTGTGGGTGGGGGCAGGTGCTTTTTACGAGTTGCCAGTGAAAGGTGAGTACTCTGCTCAGGTTAGCATGAATCTGAGTCATGTACGACTAAACTTTGAACCAGATTGGAACATGGTAGAGGTTGGAATTGGCATGCGTAAGCAATTATCTGAGCAACGCGATTTTATAGCTGAAATGAAATTGGTCAGTATTTACGACAATGGTTACTCCCGCGGATGGGATCCTTGGTTTATGCCACTCGCATTTAAGTTCGGTTACATAACGAATACTTACGGGGATTGAACAATAATTCGATCACGTAGGTTCTCCACACCTAAATGACGTTCCTCGTTGAGATGTAGTCGCCACCACACCTCTGCTCGTTGCTGGTATTTAGCTATACGCAACTCAAGTGGCGGATGTGAAATGAGTAAGTCGCGTAGCGGATTGATGTCATGCCGCTGTGCTGGTTGTTTAGTATACTGTTGCTGCCACTGCAATAGCGAGTTGAAAGCTTGACCAACACCGCACGGATCGTATGGGCTGTACAAAAGTGCAGTGTAAGCATATTCGTCAGCGTCATCTTCCTGTGTCTTGCTAAAATAATAGGAAACAAGTATGTAAACTGCATAATCGGCGATAGCACCTAGGGTTTTATTATCAACCTTTTCGGCGAGTAACTGGAACTTAACTGCATCAAGGCAGTGACCTAGCTCAATATGGCCCTGTTCGTGTGCGAGCACAGAAACCAGCTCAGCCTCCGAATTAATCACTTGCAGCATTCCTCTTGTGATGAGTATGACTCCGCCAGGCAAGGCCATGGCGTTGGGTTGATCATAAGGAAGTAGATAAACACGATATGTAAACGGCTTTTGTGCTTTAGCCGAAAGACGTTGAATGAGTTCATTCAAGTACTGTATATCAGACGCATATTTAGCATTCGTATACTTAGCGGCGTAACGTGCATGGAGTACTTCACCTAGTTCGCGTTCATCTATATCTGAGACGTTAATAATGCGAGTCACCAAATGATCGACGGATTGTACTGGCTTACCAACCAATCCAAGCAAAGGTGCAAGGCTGGGTGGTAAGGGTGTGCCAATTTGCTTTATAACTAGCGATACGGTGAATGTGATGCCAGTGCATAAAAGCGCTATTAAAAAGGTTAGTCTGAGGCGATTGTTCATAGTAATCGATCCTTATAACGATTGTAAAGGGAGTTCATAAGAAGCATTAAACCGCCTACCCCTATAAATACGAGACCGCGCCAACCCAGATTGGTCTGGGCCATATCAAAGATGACCAGACGCACAATACACGCTGCTAGGCCGGCCATAGCCATATATCGAAAATGGTTTTCTCTAATTATTAAACTGAGCACTAACACAATAAAGGATTCGGTTGACCAAAGTAGCGTAAGCATTGAAGCTTCAAAACGCCAGTATAAGAATAAAGCCATGCCCACAAAGAATGGGTAGTATAACCATAGAACTTGTCGAGAACCAATGGCTTTCGAAGCTCGTTCTAGGGTTTGTAACGTATTAGGAAATTCGATGGTATTAAGAGCAAGCTTTTGTGATACAAAATACAGGTATAAGGCCTGAGGGATAATAGCTAGTAATCCAGTGAAAGTGGGCTGAGAATACCAATACGGTGATAATGTGACAAATCTGCTAGTAACCATCACCAAATCGAGAATTGAAGCCCAGTAAAACAGCACTGAATAGAAACGAAGTCTAGAGTCGATTTTACCACCTTGTGGTAACTGTGTAAGCAGAGCTAGCATAATCCAAACTAATGGGCGCCATAACGCACCCACCTCTATCAATACTATTGTTGTGGTATATAGCAGGACTAATTCCATTAAAAGCGGATGCACTACGTGCCAGCTTCGTAACTTTGCCAGCTCGGGGTTAGGGCGAAATAACCACCAATATACCAAGGTAGCCAGGGCGTAAACTTCAATAACAATGCGTACTGGAATGGGACCTAAATACGCTTGCGTTTGTAACCCGTTAAGAATGTAGGCTCCAATGAACAACGAAAGATAAATATATCCCAAATGCAGTGCTGGTGGAATGCAGATGCCTTTTACGCGGTTGGCAATTTCTAGTGCTACTAGAGATAAACTGAGCCACATTATACCTGGTGCTAGAACAGAAAAAGGCTGCAAGAGTGTGTACATGCCCAAAGCTACGGTTAACCCCATTAAGTAACAACTCATACTCCGTAAAACACTGCCCGCTTTGTTTTGTACTGTAGCAAATGTACCAGCTATTGCTGTTGACAGTAGCAATGGTACAAGATAATAGGAAACCTGAGTTACTGGCGCTATGGGATGATTTACATAGAGTATTAGCCAGGCAAAAAGGTGAGCGATTAACAAGAGCAGCCAAGTGGAAGTTTCTAGTGATCTATCTTGCCAGCGGCGGGCGAGCAATACAAATAAGGTAGATGCGATAAACCCGACCGGCGCGAGCCATAAACTACCGCACAGGTTAGCAATAGCGGTGGCGGTTATCATACCAACACCTATGCTAAGTAGGGAAACTGGCTGATAGCCATTATACATTGCATTATAAAATAGCACCGAATCGTATGTTTCGCTGCGTGATGAGGAAATAAACCGATATGTAATGATACCTATTAACGCACTAGTAAGTAGAATAATAGCACTCTGAAGCCGTATAGGGTGGTTAGAAGCTAATGTAACCAGCCCGGCGATAGTTAGAACCAAAGTGGCAGTATGCAGCAGGTATACTGATATGCGTTCGAGCAGAGTCTCGTTTTCATCAATTGCCAATTTAAGATAAAGGGCGGCTAACACGAAGCTAACTGCGGGTATTAGCAACCAGTGAAAAACGAAGGAGTAAAAAGATACAACACCAACAAGCGCTATTGTTTGTGCGACCAAAGTGTCAGTTAGGTAAATCCAACGGATACCTAATCGACGAGCGTAGCGTGCCAATGAATATATAATGACAGATGCAAAAAGCAAAACCATACCGCGCACTGGTGTATTGCCAGTATACGCTATTAGTGCCGATGCTAAGAGTAGCCAATTTATTATATGGACCATAAATGGTAGCGATGTTATCCGGGGTAACGTACGAGCGCTGCGATAATGCATCACAATTAAGTATCCGGCTATAAACAGCGCGCTGCCGGCTCCAACTAGTTGATGCGAAAGACTAGGAGCAGGGACGTTGGCCAAAATGCGTATGTACCAGGCGATGTGAAACACAGCATGAGCCATTAACGTGATTAACCTGTGTAAATCCCAGCGTGAGCGCCTCCCTAGTGAAAGACCAGTTGCCGTAATAAGTGTGGCCAGTAATATGGTCACATTAGATTGCGGTACCAGTATAATCGGCACGAGGCTCAGTACTACGTGTAGCGAAGCAAAGGTGAATGTGCTGGCAGTATAAGCAACGTAGAGATTAACCGCAATGCCTAGGAAAAGAAGGCCGAGCGTTGGTACTAGTGTTGTAACCCAGCGGATGCCGGGAATGGCGTACGAAGCAAAGCAAGCAAACAAGAAAACAGCAGCACTGCAGCTGCGTAGCCATATAGCCAGTGGCTTCCATTGTTTAAGACGGTTCACAACATAAGAACCACTGGCCAGGAGCGCTGCTGCTCCGACGATCATTAGAAAGCGGAAGAAAGGCGAAACACGCAACCCAACATAGCCACCGAGAAAAGTGACACCAGCTACTAAAATGATGGAACCAATAATGCCGGTCCAATTCTCAATAAACTGCTGTTCCAACCACTGCAATTGCTTACGGAATTGTGATGATGGTGTTACTATCGGCTGAGATGTATATTTATGCTGAGTTATTTGCGGTAACTCGGGGGCGGGTGTGGGCGTTTGGGTGGATGGTGCCTGTGCAGGGGTTGTCGATACCTGCGCAGGGGTTGACATAGGCGTCGTTCTAATAGGTGTTGGCCGGAGGGTGCTTGTTTCATCAAGGCGCCGATTAATTTGCTGCAACTGCCATTCTAGCGTAGTGAGGCGTTTGCTTAATTTGCCTTGTTTTATAAACGCAATTAAAACCAGAAAGAAAACAAAAGTTGCCATCCATGACCCTCCTAGCAATTACTTGCTCTTACTATCGACAAATTTCTGCAATATTGGCCTTTACCCTTTTAATCATGTGGTGGCGCAGGCTAACCCGCTTGGAGATGGAATACTTTCCATCGTAACCTGTTGTAATATGAAACATGAAAGGAAAACTACATGCGCATAGCCTTGATTGCTCACGATAAAATGAAAGACGATATGCTGGCTTTCTGCAATGAATTTCGAGATGTACTAGAACGAATTGAGTTGGTGGCCACCGGTACTACGGGAAAATTAATACATGAAGTTACTAATCTTAATGTACAGCGTATGTTATCAGGCCCCTTAGGGGGAGACCAACAAATTGGTGCGGAAGTAGCTGCTGGGCGGGTTAACGCTGTGTTATTTCTACGCGATCCATTAACAGCGCAACCGCATGAACCCGATATAACAGCACTTCTTAGAGTTTGCGATGTGCATAACATTCCTTTAGCTACCAATGTAGCCACAGCAAAAATAATATTATTGGCTTTGGGGGTAGAAGGGGTAGGTGAATAGGTATTGACCTTAAAAGTTTTTAGTGGAACGACGCACCCAGCGCTAGCTGCTGCTATATGTGACAATTTGGGTATTAAACTTGGTAATATTGATATATTCAAGTTCAGCAATGACTGCACCTTTGTACAAATAGGCGAAAGCGTGCGTAACGACGATGTTTTTGTTATACAGCCTTCGCATTACCCGGTGAACGATGGCATAATGGAGTTACTGATAATTGTAGATGCCCTGCGCAGGGCTTCCGCAAAACGCATTACGGCAGTTTTGCCATATTATCCATATGCGAAATCTGATAAAAAAGATCAGCCGCGTATTCCCATTACGGCACGTCTAGTGGCCAATCTACTAGAAACGGCTGGCGTAGATCGGGTATTAACCATGGATTTACATTCACCGCAGATCATGGGATTTTTTACTGTACCTGTAGATCATCTCACTTCGCTACCAATTCTATCGGCATATCTTATGAAAGAAAAAAGCGATGACATGGTGGTAGTAGCCCCTGATGCTGGTCGGGCCAAGTTAGCCAGAGTATATGGTCGGCTAATTGGCGCCCCTATCGCGTTGTTAGACAAACAACGGATAGGAAACGAAGAACGAGTGGTGGTAAACCACTTGGTAGGCGATGTTGCCGGCAAGCAAGTATTGCTGGTGGAAGACGAAATAGCTTCTGGCGGAACTATGATAGCCGAGGCCGATTTCCTTTCCCAAGCGGGTGCTACTAATATATATGTGGCCTGCACGCACGGCGTTTTTTCCGGACGGGCAGTAGAACGAATTGTGAATTCACCCATCAGCCGGGTGGCAGTTACGGATACATTGCCCATATCGACAAAAAATAGGGTGGATAAAATAGTGGTCCTTTCGGTGGCCAACTTATTTGCTGAGGCTATACGGCGAATTTACGAAGGAACATCAGTTAGCGTTTTGTTTGAATAGCTAAGGTAGAAAGGGTTGTTTTGGTTAAATTAAGTAGTGGAGAAGGTGATGGCGATGAGACGATCCGTATTTGCAGTATCGCAGCTTGTCATAATGGTGGTGATACTTTGCGGAGTCTTGCTGCCACCACGGAGTTATGCTGCCACATCAGGTAGTTGGAGCGCGGGTGTAGGGATTATCCTGAGTGGTTTCCCTGCGGTTGCACTTAATACTACGTGGCATGCTAGTGAAAACGTTGGTGTGATTGGAGAAGTCGCTCTGGGATTGGATACATGCGGTGAGCCAACGCTGATGCTGTGGTTGCGCTCAGGTGTTTATTATGAATTACCGATCACGGCAAAATTCAACACTCAGGTGAGTATGAACCTTAGCCAGTTACGAGTAATCAACTCTGATGATCAGGTACCGATTATGACTATGATAGAGGCCGGAATTGGCGGAAGCAGCCGTTTATCTGAGCGATATGATCTACTAGGAGAACTGAGATTAGCACATTTCATGAGCGAGAAATCCTCATCATATCTTATACCAGTAGGGTTACAATTGGGGTTGCGTTATTACCCGTAGGACTCGACCAACCCCTACAAGCAATTTATCGCCATTTCTTCTTCCTAAAGACCATTCGCTTACCACTACACCCTTTTTTGAACTCGATGCTTCAATCCATTCAAATTTAGTGTGTCTTTCGTTTAGCCAACGGGAGAACATGCCTATATGCGTAATCCGTTTGGTGCTGCTGGTGACAAATACAAGATCTCCTGGCCAAACCTCGCTAGGCCTGACCGGCATCACATTATACATAAATAGGGCATGTGCGGTGACATCGTCTACAAAAGCATCGTTCAGGCGCCATTGAATACCTGGTACACTACAATTATAGGCCCAGATAACCAGGCCGGAACAGTCAAAACCAGCAGGAGACTGCCCACCCCAAACATAACGAACACCCAACATACTAAATGCAGCTTGCAATGCCGTATGGGCCTCTTCGCGGGAGACTGTAGGTGGCACGGATGCAATAGCACTGCTTGCTATCAGCATCAGCATGCATACTACTAGCATTATTTTAGCCACTTGGCGCATAGTGCTCTCCCATCCACTAAAGATACACCAGCTACAAAGTATATTATACTATCATTGAGATTCTGCTGGAAACTGGCTGATTGCTGGCAAGTAGCAGAAGGCGGTGGATACGCTGAAGAAGGCGCTTAAGTATTCTGCAGATCCACTCCATTTGATTTCAGAAGCGCTTGCACCTGCTCGCGGTGCCGCCACAGCGCACAGCCTCCGGATGTGTCGCCAAATTGCTCATGGTCTGTGCGGATAGCTTTTAGTAACGGAGATTTTAATGCTTCCTGGAGAGGTATTCCGCAGATGCTGGCATCGGAATACGGAGCGAATGGGCATGGTTCGACATCTCCGCGTGCACTGATATGAACAAATCCTCTGCCTGCGGCAAGGCAACCGCCGGTGGCCGCCTCATCGCCTGGGAATGATACGAAGAGCGCTGGTAAGGATGATTTGAGGGCATTAACGCGCTGTGCCAGTTCCAACCTTTGGTCTGAAGATAATTCCCAGCTTTCAGTACCTGGTTGTACGGGAACATACTCTACGAAGAAGAACAGACGACAGCCCAGTTCGATCATTTCCGTAATGAACTGTTCATCAGTCAACGCACCCATAGTATCGCTTCGTACTGTGAATGATGAACCGAAAAACACCTTTGCACGGTGCAGCGTTTGTGCTGCACTACGCACGTGGTGCCAAACCCCAGTTCCCCGGCGGTCATCGGTTACCTCGTGATTACCCTCAAGGCTAATGACAGGGATGGTGTTTCTTTGCCTGCGTATTCGTGCTGCAATATTGTCATCTATAAGCAATCCGTTAGTGAAAATAGGGAAGAGTATATCGGGATAGTCTGATGTAATATCCAATAACCCAGGTCTTGTGAGAGGTTCGCCCCCCGCCAATAGTGCCACAGAGATACCAAGCTTACTTGCATCATCCAACACAGCTCTAAGAGTAGTATCATCCATATCGCCGCTACTGGTGCTAGCTGTGATAGGCCCCAGCCCTGACGTTAAATCGTGGTGTTGCGCTCGGGCATAACAGCCCTTGCAATTTAGATTACACTTTGAAGTCACGCTGATGATGAGAAACGGTGGCACATGGGTACCCTGCTCCTCCCAACGTTCCCGCGTTTTTACTGCCTTACGTTGAGAAACCATTGTACGGGCAATAAACCCGGTCTGGGAAGGGTCAGACATGCATATTTTCGCGGCAGTATTAAGAAGGTTCATGAGTCCCTGGTTATATACGCGTAGGCCCTGATCATGATGGATAGCGGTCAATTACGCCACCTCCGCTATAGCCGTAGATAGACGATTAGCATCACATTAATATCAATGTTGGATCGGCCTGTCAAGAAATGTAGGCGACAGTTCTTGGTGGACGAAATGCATTACCCTTATAAATTTTAGTTGTTGTGGCTGCTGGATTTGAACCTTTTTCATATTTATTCCCCCTTTATATATGTAAAGGCAAATCGGGAGGTATGGCAGTGTCGACACATCAACAGGATGCAGA
This sequence comes from uncultured Clostridia bacterium, assembly GCA_964390985.1. Taxonomy (GTDB): domain Bacteria; phylum Bacillota; class Limnochordia; order DTU080; family DTU080; genus CAYMKM01. Next base: position 11,743 of record CAYMKM010000028.1, read on the forward strand.
ATGGGTCACTAGATTCCAGGCTGGTGACACTGCGGCTTTTACGGAACTTATGCGTAACCATGTGACCTGGGTGCTCTCCTTATGCAGACAACAAAGGTCTGGTGATGCTGAAGATGCTTGCCAATAGATATTTATGTGTGCTTTCCAGGACTTAAAACAACTACGGCATCCTAGCACCTTCAAGGCCTGGTTGAAGACGCTGGCCATTCGGATTTGCGCAAGTAAAGCCAACACCGCCCTGTTAACTGATAACGAAACGCTTGCCACTACGGATCCGTGGGATGATATTAATCATAATCTGACGTTGGAACAGATGTTCAATATCTTGCCAATACCACAGCAGAAGGTAGCTAGGTTGATTATTCTGTATGGGTATAGCATCAAAGAGGTATCACGTTTGCTGAACATCCCGGAAGGTACTGCTAAAAGCCGCCTTCATTACGCCCGGAAACGCTTGCAATCACAATTTGAAAAAGAGGGGGTTAAACGTATGGACGAAACTGCTCATAGGGTTATGGCTGAAGTGGAGAAGCGAATGTTGGAGTTCGAAGAACAGGTTATTCAGCAGTCAATTAAGGATCCTAAACCACTTGAAGCAAATGCCAAGCTATATGGTGTTATTGCGCCTGATGTCGGTCCCCGGATGACTGTGGAAAAATTACATAGTGGAACTCTTTCGAGGAAGGACATCACACTCGAACATTGGGGATTTTCGAAAGGTACGCGGGTAAATATTGGTGGTGATATTAGAGACCTTTCCCGGCGTCTGTTTGTTTCACCATTTACGATTCTTAAATGGATACGAGCCGGAATGCCAGCATTGAGATATTTCCCCTGGATTAGGTTCGATTGGCAGCTCGTGGCAAAGTGGCTTGCTGAGAACCACGTGGAATTTGAGCGTGAGGTCACGATCAAGGAAGTAGATAATATCACTCGTTACATACTCCAAGCGATTAAGGATGGTTATGGCACCATCGAAGATGGCATGGAGATACTGGATAGTATGTAGCTTTTATATTCAGAGCAGCAGCTCTGGAGTTAAACAGCCGGCCCGTGATTTTCTGGATCACGGGTCGGTTAAATAACTATACCAGCCCATATAAGTTATGTCACCGACTGTCGTGCCTCATATAAGATAGCCAACTTTTCAGTTAGCTGCTGGTGTTCGTTCAGCTCTTGGTGAGCAGCACGATTCCGGTAAAAATCTGGTTCTTGGAAGCGTTGTTCTAATTCTTGCAT
>CAYMKM010000028.1:13081-15490 GCA_964390985.1 uncultured Clostridia bacterium
CCGTAACTCCAGAATGCGGGATACTATGCGGTTTAGAAAAAAGCGATCGTGCGATACAGCGATCACTGTACCTTTGAACGTAGCCAGGGCTTCTTCTAAACACTCCCGACTGGGAATATCGAGATGGTTAGTTGGTTCGTCAAGAATTAAACAGTGCGGCTCTTTCTGCAACAAACATAGTAAAGTCAATCGAGTTTGTTCGCCGCCGCTGAGTGAGCCAATGGTTTGGAAGACACTATCGCCAGTAAAAAGGAAGCGAGCCAGCAGGTTGCGCGCTGCACCTTCAGTTAGTGTCGGTGCTGCTGCCAGCAGTTCGGCTAAAACAGTGCGTTCCGGGTTAGTAAAGTGCGTTTCTTGTCCTAAATAAGCCCATCGCACCCAGGCACCTAACCGCACATATCCGGATGTAGGTTGTTCTGCAGCCAGGAGAAGGCGAATGAGTGTTGTTTTTCCGGCACCGTTAGGACCAATTATGCCAACCCGTTCGCCACCTTTGATCTCAAATGAGATATGATCCAACACCTGCTGCTTGCCATAATTCATCACCACATCGTTACCTTCAGCAATCAAATTACTTACCCACTGTGGCTGAGTAATAGCAATAGTGGGCTGCTTTTCAGCACGAGCGGGAGGCTGATAGGCCTTTTTCAAGCGTTGCAGGGACTTCTCTCTGCTGGCGGCAGCATGAAAATTGCGCATGCTTTTGTATTGACTCACTAACTGCTTTTCGCGCTGCATCTGCCATTGCATTTTCTGGGCCCGGCGGGCCATATCTGCCTGGCGTTGCTGTTTTTCCTGGCTATAAGCAGTGAAATTGCCAGCGTATGTGGTTACCCGACTATCTTCTATCTCTATTACCCGCTGTGTGACAGCATCCAAGAAATAGCGATCATGCGAAACCAATAAGCACGCTCCAGGAAAAGTGCGTAGAAATCCTTCCAACCATTGAGTGGCGGTTAGGTCCAGATGATTAGTCGGTTCATCTAGAAGCAGAATATCGGGAGATTGCAGTAGCAATCGGGCCAAGGCGATACGCATTCGTTCGCCACCGCTCAGTAAACTAGCGGAACGATGTAAAGCATCCGGGTGTAACCCCAGACCAAGTAGGATAGTACGGACACGTTGTTGCCAGGTATAACCGTCACGGGCTTCAAAGGCACAGGCGGTGCGTTCATAGCGACGGAGTAAATCTGGATCAGTGCCACGCTCGGCGAATGATGTTGCTAGTCCCGATAATTCTTGTTCCTTTGCCAGTAAATCAGCTAACCCCTGGGCCGTCTCGGTAATGGCGTCGCCCTCACCTATTTCATCTAGTTGCTGGGTCAAGTAACCCAAGCGAGCTTTTTTAGCAAGCATGACAACGCCGGAATCAGGCTGGTCGCGCCCGGCAATAATGCGCAGAAGCGTACTTTTGCCGCATCCATTCCGACCGAGCAAAGCAACACGTTCGCCTGGCGACACCGTCAGGGAGACGGCCTGAAGTACGTCGTGGGCACCGAAAGATTTACAGACAGCCTTTACTGTGATTAGACTCATGATGCTCCTCCTTTTGGCAGGCAGGAGCCCGAGTGGCTAAGTGCGAGGGGGTGCTTTCCTAAAGATGGGAGCGGAATGCAGGATACCCGACGCGTAAAAGAGCCACGGGGCTCGCGCCTTGCCGTGGCTCTGTAGAAACTGTACGTAACAGGCGTTCGACCTACACACCAACGCGATAATGGCGAAAAATGATAGAATCCGGCTTAGCCGGTAGCGTTGATGAAGTAGAGTCGGGCCGCAGTGGTGCAGCTCCGGACAAGGTGGAACCGTTATTCAAATGGCCCTTGCACGGAGCTGACGCCACTAGCCCTTTGAAATGTAAGCAGCATGCTCACAACAGGGCCTCCATTGCGTCAGGTATCTTTATGGCAATAGTATACCATGCACGAATTGATAAAACAAAGTGTGATTACGTTATGAGCGTCTATTTATCAACCATAGTGCTCACATGTCATAGGCTTATTTGGTAGCCTGAAAAAAGCGTACTAGCTGATCAGCAGCAATACTATTTCACGACAGATGGTTTTCTGTAGTTATCCTCTACATCTAGCTGCCGCTGGATTTCGGCGTATTTTTGTCGATAGTAGGTTATTTGTGGGTCATCGAGTTCATAGTATATGGGTGCTAGCTGGTTAACTTGCCGGGCGTTAATCCAATGGGCTTGGGCCAGGGCCTTAACAGCGCATCGTACTGTCGTAACACACATCTGAACGTATTTACTCAATTCGAGATATATGATTTTCCCTATCTTCCAGTGAAAAAACTGCGTGGATTGCAGTATTCCGTACATAACTTTATCCCGGGGCTTAAGCTCTTTATCGGTAAGCAGTTTAGCAGGCATATTTACATAGCATATTGATTGGGTTTTTGGCT
>CAYMKM010000029.1:0-3548 GCA_964390985.1 uncultured Clostridia bacterium
GTCTGTGGTTAACCCGGATGGTTATCCACGGAATCCATCATCAACGGCATACCCACAGGTTGCACACTTGAAATAAAACCATCGCATCTAGCAGTAGAAGTGAATGCGCAATCTTCACCACCCACCAACTCATCCACCCACCTAATGCTTTTGCCACACAACGACTACAAAAACACAGACTGGCGTCTTTTGCCAGAAGCAAAAAGGACAATAATCTCCGCTTATATAGCCATAATACAAATGCAAAAAGGCAGGAGGGATAATTTTGCAACAAAAGGATATTCAGGCTCAGAAAGATTATCAGCGTCTGGTAAAAGAGTTAGGCCCTAAGCCAAAAATAGCGAGAGACCTATGGCGGGCCTTTTTGCTGGGTGGTACTTTTAGTATCCTTGCTCAGGTTTTATTTGATCTGTTTTCTAAGGTGGAACCATCAGAAGGTGAAGCTGTAGCAGCAGCCCAGGCAGGCATGATTCTCGTTGGTGCGATCCTAACAGGGTTTGGTGTCTACGATAACATTGCTGAGTGGGGTGGCGCAGGTGCAGCGGTGCCTGTCACGGGCTTTGCCAACACGATAGTAGCAGCAGCCATGGATTTTCATAGAGAAGGCTTCATATTGGGGCTGGGCTCGAAGATGTTCATTATAGCTGGCCCTATTTTGGTATATGGCGTTGTAGCCGGATTTTTCGCAGGGCTGGTTAAAGTGCTAGTACTTGGGCTCTTGCACTAGAGATAACAGGAGAGCGTGTGGGGAGGAAGTTATTGAGTAAACGCGCCGGTCGGTGGACTATCACGTTGCCCAGTAAGCCCCGTTTTTTGGGGTATGCAACCAATGTAGGGCCTGAAGAAGGCAAAGGTATGCTAGGTCAGTACTACGACAGCGTACAAACCGATTATATGCGAGGCCTATTCTCTGCTGAACAAGCGGAGCGTTTATACATGCGTGAAGCGTGTGATCATGCTTTATCCAAAGCGAACTGTTTGCCTACAGATATGGATATGTTTATTGCTGGCGACTTACTTAACCAAATTGTTACCGCCAATTTTGTAGCTCGCGATCTGCAAATACCATTCATTGGAGTGTATAACGCCTGCGCCTCAATTGGCGATGCCTTAACACTGTCAGGCATAATGATCGATGGCAATTATGCAGATAAGGTACTGATCAGTGTTTCCAGTCACTACCAAACAGCGGAACGACAATATCGTTACCCCATTGAGCACAACATTCAACGTAAGGCCACCAACCAGTGTACTGTTACTGGCGCAGCGGCGGCCGTGTTAGGTTATGGCGAAATTGGCCCGCAAATTACGCATTTAACCGTAGGACAAGTTGTAGATTATGGGTTGAAGGACCCCAACCATATGGGTGCAGCAATGGCACCGGCTGCTGCCGATACCTTTTTGCGTCATATGGCTGATTTAGGTGCCACACCAGCCGATTACGATCTCATCCTGACTGGCGATTTAGCTGCATATGGTAAAACACTTTTCACACATTTAGTACGCCAAGCGGGTTTCTCTTTGGGCAATAAGTATCAGGATGCCGCCACACTTATCTACAGTCAACAACAACAGGTGAATGCTGGAGGTAGTGGTGCGGCTTGCTTAGCGGTAGTCCTTTTTGGTTACATCTTTAAGGAGATGGCCAAAGGCCGCTGGCGGCGTGTACTTGCCCTAGCAACTGGGGCATTGTTCAGCCCGATATCGTATAAGCAGGGAGAATCCATTCCCTGCGTGGCGCATGCCATCGTTATAGAACAGCAATAACACTGTAAGGTAGGAGGCACATATTGTGATATACTTATGGGCTTTTATAATTGGCGGAGCCATTTGCGTGCTGGCACAGATTATGTATGATTATACCAAGCTAACACCGGCCCATGTTTTGGTGTTGCTCACGGTAAGTGGTGCGGTTTTAGAAGGAATGGGCCTATACGAGCCGTTGCTAAAATTTGCGGGTGGCGGCGCTTTGGCTCCCGTCACGGGTTTTGGCGCCTCAGTCACTCGTGGCGTAGTGCAGGAGGCTGGGCGCCTAGGGTGGGAAGGGCTTTTTACTGGCGCGTTTGAGTATACCGGTTTGGGTTTGGCGGCGGCCATTGTCTTTGGTGTATTGATAGCTAGTGTGTCTCGACCTAAACATTAACCTCTGTTAGTTACAGTGTTTACCATGCTGGTATTTACCATATAGGCGGTTTACGATTTGGCCTATTTTCTGGCGTCGCTTTGCCTCTTTACGTTTGCTCTGCTTATTGGCATTCACCTTCGCATGAAGTAAAGTGGTGTAGGTGCTGATTTCAGTGCGTAAACGTTCTACATCCATCTCTTTATCAAATGATAGCGCCAAGTAACCAACATTATATAACGCTGCCAACTCTTTTAAGGCGTCTTTAGCAATACCTTCGGGCATGCACTTAAAAGGATGCAAATGTAAAATGCCGTCGCATCCTTTCTCGACGTGATGCCTAGCCCCAGCAACAGTGGGCACGCCTTCTCCACCCACTTCGTGTATTAAAAAGGGGCAAGCATCAGGTTCACGCAAACGTTCCTGTAATATGTATACATTGTGCTTTCGTAACCATGTGAGCATAGGAACAAAAACTCTGGTTATTGCTCGCCGCCTCATCTCACTTAAACTACTGCGCATGAAGCGGCCTACAGTGATATGCTCAACCAATTCCACTTTTTCCTGAGCCAGTAAACGCTCAAGAGTACCCCGGTTAGCAAAACTAGTTAGCATAACAAAAATTTCACCTACAACAACCAAACGGGGCCTTGCTTGTTTGTCATGTGGTACATTGGCTATTAAGGTGCGCCCTTTGGCCCGCGCTTTGGTAATATCGCGGGTGCTGTGTGCTTCTCTAAGTAAATGTAACGCCTGGCGATAGGCGCGTCCTGTGCTACCTGTTTCCAGCTCGTGAGCCCGATGAATGAGTGAGCGGGCGCGCAGATCCTCGGCAGCAGCAAGTTTTTTATAAACAGGGCGGGCCAACACACCCAATAACAGGAAAAAACGAGCACAAAGGTTGAGGCGACTTAGCCAGCTCAACTTATCGAACCCATTCTCCCATGCAACGGCGAAATCCATTAAAGGCCGTAGGCGATCATCGTTATCATTATTTAATTGCCGGATAAAATCAGTAAAGCCGTTCATGCCCATGGTAGCCATTTCCAACGTATGCCCGCCAGCAGCAAGACGCGGGCCATACTGTTTTGGTAACAACGCTTGTTGCGCGATTGAGTACCAACCAAAGGCACAAGGACCTTCACCACGTAGCATAATAATGATAATGCGTCGCGGTTGATCAGCCGTTGCTAGCACTCGCTCTATACTTTCTTTAAGTGAGCCGGTACTGCAAGCATACGGTGAGCACGATTCACAATAGCTATCGTTCCCAGCTAACAAGGTAGGACCAGTGAGAGGTAAAGGCGGCAATATATCTACACCTAGCTGGTAACCCAACTCAGACACGGCCATGTTTAATGTTTCGCCCATATACGGCCAGATGATTATAGGCCGCCGTTCATTTGTTTGTGGTCTATTCTCGACT
>CAYMKM010000029.1:3648-5356 GCA_964390985.1 uncultured Clostridia bacterium
CCGAAGCTGCCTAAACAAATAAAGCCGTCCACTTTATCTATAGCCCAATCAATAAAAGCTTGGCCCTCTTTATGTGTATCGTAATAACCTTGCACAGAACCTTTATCCAGTAAATGATCGGGCACATCACTAGGGGTGATAACAGCCACGTTTTGCCGGGTGAACCAAGTCGATAAATCGCAAGTGAGGGCGGGATCGTGCACCATGTAATTACGTCCAACTATACCTAGGCGCACTCGTTGCGGTTGTGCCAATAGGGTCTCTAACCGCCGATTTTCATGGTTCACCACTTCATCGTAGGCTTGTGTAAATATATGTTGCAACCAGGCTAAACGTTGATTTCCCGCTGGCCATAAGGTAGGTGGTAAAAAGTAAACAGCTTTAGCAGCAGGTGACCAGTGCATTATATCAGCGTAAATATCGTAGCACAGGTTACGCATCTCCAGGTGATCGAGCGAGCGGACGCTAGGCATAATAAACTGCGGCAAACGCGGCAACTGTTGCCAGCGATTCAACAAAGCCTCGTTGTTAACCAGGCGTTTTAGCTGTTGATATTCACGAGTAGCTTTGGGTCCCAACTGTTGCAGTAAGTAACCAACCGTATCGGCTAGGGAACGTAGGGCTACCCCACCTATGTCGCGATGTTTGGCACAAGCCGAGCTATCGGCCTCTTCGCTGCGTATATTGGGTGTAATAATAGCGTGCATATTAGGATATCTGCTGAGCAAATGAGAAACATGACCAACAAAAACCCGCAAAGGAAGGCAAAAATCGCTGTTAGCCAATGTGGTTCCAGTAGTAATAATTTCTGGGGTACTAATGCGGCTGGTGACAACTTCTATACCAGCTAACTCTAAAAAACGTGCAATAATCCGTACGGATTTGTAATGGCCGGTAAAAGCGAACACCAAGCCCACTTGTCGGGATCGTTCTGTGCGGGGAGGAGCTGTGATGATCTCCGGGATGTTTAAGGCGGACACCTAATAACCTCCTATCATTGCGCTGCTGATAATAATTGGTGCATATGGGCTTGTTGCGTTTGGTCAGCTATACCAGCAAACATGCCTAGCTGGCAGTCAATAGATTTATAACCAGCAATAGGGTGGCCATTCTCCAACAGTAGTACCAAGCCATCGCAGCGCCGCCAACACTCAGGGTGTTGGCAGGAGACACAAGTTGTTTGGTAATCGCTAGAAAATATAGTTGAGAAACCTTTAAAGCCAGTGTTAGCTCCGGTCTCCCAACGGAAGCAGGTAGCTAAAGCTACACCAAGTGCGCCAGCGCATAACACTGCATTTGCGTCTTGATCCACAACAAAATCTGACTCATTGAGAGACAAAGTCTGCCGGAAAGCATATTGCACAGCGCTGTTTAAAAAGACCCCTCCTTGGGCGACAACGGGCAGTCGTAGCAACCGACCTCGACACAGATCGGAAATGTATGTGCGGCAAACAGCGAAGGCCAGACCTAAAAGAAGATCATGAGAGCTAAATCCGGTGCGTGCTTTGTGTATCAAGTCGGACTCGCCAAATACAGCGCAGCGTCCGGCGATACGTACAGGTTGTTGCGATTGCATGGCAATGGAGCCGTATTCATCAATAGGAATATGCAGCCGTCGAGCGGCAGCTTCCAAAAAAGAACCGGTCCCTGCGGCACACTTATCGTTCATGGCAAAATCGAGGCCATTATCGGTAACGGTGATAAATTT
>CAYMKM010000029.1:5456-8234 GCA_964390985.1 uncultured Clostridia bacterium
GGTGTCACATATACGGGCGTTTTTAACTGGTTAACGAAGGCTTGCCGAACGGCTTGGTTGTAGGCAACTCCACCCTGAAAAAACACTGGCGGATGCAATTTGTTATGTTGCACCACGTTGGTTAAGTAATTGCGTACTAACGCTTGGCATACGCCCATTAACCGATCGGGCAAGGGCACTCCTTTTTGGGTAAGATGACGAAAGTCGCGCTTGGAAAACACTGTACATGTAGCGTCAATCGCGGCTGGTTGGCGGCTGGCCAAAGCCAACGGCCCCAGATCATTTAGTGTCAAACCAGCCTCGTCGGCAAGCTGTTTTAGGAACTCCCCTGTGCCCGCCGAGCAAATAGTGTTCATGTTAAAGAATTCTGGGCGAGCTTGGTCATCGAAAACTATTACCTTAGCATCCTGACCGCCTATTTCTAACAAACTACCCGGTATCATTAAGCGCTTGTTGCCATTCTCTTTTTCATACACCGGTATAGTGCGTAGAATGTGCACTAAACCCACAGCATGGGCAAATATTTCTGTACGTGTAAGATCCGCGCCCAATAACGCTCGGTTTAGTTCTCGCCCGCTACCAGTGATACCTAACCCCGCCACTGTATGCTCTGCCATATCAGCTAAAAAGCGTGTTAAGCTAGTTTGCACGGCTACAGCTTGGCTGGAGAATTCGTCTTGACGCAAATAAACCGGATTTCCTATCATTTGGCCATCATTGTTTACAGCTGCCACCTTTACTGTGGTGGAGCCGACATCAATACCGACATAAATCTTTTTACCTGCCGTCAATAGAACACTCCATCTAGTAAGATTTCGCAGGGTAGTATGCCCAAATTGGACAGCTAAACTACCAACAAAGCAAAAAGGGTCGCCTGAATGATTAGGCGACCCAGAAAGAAGCTCATGACGACCTAAGTCCGGCTGATGCTGATCCCTACAGATCGAGTGACAACCAGTAGGCTGTCAGTCGACCTTACGCAACCAGCAGCAACCTTTCTGCGACCGTCATGGATCCGTGTCGATCATGCGATAACCTTGCGGCTATCGCACCACCGCATACAGCGAACCCATGACGATCTGGGCTCGACCATCATGAATCCCTTTTGCGCCCACTGATGACCTTTTAGGCCACAGTAGACACATACAGAACCCATGATGATCTTCCCTCCGGCTGTTATCGACCCAGGGAGCCGATAACAACCTTTGGTCGATTGTTACGAAACCCTGGTAGGATCCCGTAACAATCTTCGCTCAGCCGTCATAAACCTCGTTCGTATAATGTGCACGCGGCGATCTATTTATACATAGGGAAAAAGAAAAAAGTAAGGAAGGCTGGTTAAACCAGCCTTCCCCACGCGCAGGATACACTAAGGTACTGCTGTTAGTCGTTAGTGCTTTCGTCTACCTCTGTGCTTGCATCGGCAGCATCGTCAACAGTATCGGCAGCATCGGTTGTATCAATATCTGCCGAATCGCTTGTTTCTACGTCATCTGAGCTAGTTGTATCGGCATCCTCTTTACCGCATCCAGTAACTAGTACTGCGAGAAGAGAAAGGACTGCTATGAGAACCAGCCATTTTTTTGCAAATTTCGCCATTAAGCATACGCCTCCTGATCAGCGGCAGGGAATGCGCTGTTGCGCTCTCTATTTACAGACCTGCGCGTGTAAATGACTCCCCCTGCCGAACCTTAAGCACCCATATACTTGGTGATTCAGTATGGAAAATCCTACTTAACTCGACCTATTATTTACACTATCGCGAATAAATGTATGAGTATTGCTGGAAACACATGCTGATTGCAGGAAAGAACGAGTAGGAATACGAATATGTTCGTAGAATTAACGAATCCGTTCTTTAATGAACGGGCGTGGAGGTGCGGCTGTGAGCATGCATCTGGGGGATAATGTACCATCAGTCAAACGGAGGAATAGAGCTTTAATTCTCGAGCTTATCCTGCGTAATGGCCCAATTCCCCGTGTAACACTATCAGAAATTACTGGTTTATCGCGAGCTGCAGTGAGTACTATCACCGGAGAATTAATTGATGCTGAGGTTATTTATGAAACTGGTGATACTCATGAAGGAAAGCGAAGCGTAGGTCGAGCCCCGGTCTTCTTGGATATCAATGCCGATATTGGCGGTGTAGTAGCAGTAGAAGTGACTAGTGAAACCGTCCAGGGCGCTTTTCTTAACTTAAAAAGCGAAATTAAACAAGAGTACTCGTGTACCATTAGCGATGTGAGCAAGATAGACCTCGTTTTAAGTCGGGTAACTGAGTGCATTAACCATCTTATAAAGGGTGCACAAGCCGATAAGAAACGCATTATGGGTATCGGCATATCCTTTTCAGGTTTAATAGACCCCTTCTCTGGCATGTTGATTTCATCTACTAGTATGGGCTGGAAAAAGGTTAATTTAGCCGAAGCTCTGCGTAACGAAGCAAACATTCCTATAGTGATAGATAGTAATGTGCGAGCGATGGTGTTGGCAGAGCACCTTTTTGGTGCTGGGCGCGGAGTTAGTAACATGGCTCTCATTTACATGGGTACTGGTATTGGCTGTGGCATAATTCTTAACGATGAAGTTTATGCTGGGAGCGCTAACAGAGCTGGTGAAATAGGGCATACCACAGTGGTTGGTGCAGAAGGCAAACTGTGTTCGTGTGGTAATACGGGTTGCTTGGAGACTATGGCTTCCGGAAGGGCTATTGCCGCCTGGGCATCGGCTGCTATTCAGGCTGGTGGCAAAAGCATTATTACAGATATGGTGGCTGG
>CAYMKM010000029.1:8334-11494 GCA_964390985.1 uncultured Clostridia bacterium
GAAATTACCATGAGCAAGTTCGGTCTCAAAGTGGGGGTAGTGGGCGCTGGAGCACTGGCCTTGCGTGAGCTTGTTTACTCACCCCGTTTTGATTTACTAGGTGATTTACGTTCTGATAACGGAAAAGATTTACTACCACAACGCACATTACGCCTGACAATTAACCGGGGGTAAAATCTAGTAAAAAAGGTGGCGCTAGACTCTGTCAGCGCCACCTTTCTCCTCGCCAGTAAAACAGGCCGATTAAGCCAACTATTAGCCCTATAAACGAAAGTGCATGTGCTAAAATGCTAAGGTATAAGCTGTTAGAGCACACCTGAACTACCTGTAAAAATAGTATTAACCAACCAACAATCATTACAGCCAATCCAGCCAGGATCATGCGGTTATGAAACCTCCTGGGTAGCACCCTTTGCAGCATCGTACAACCAACACGCTACCTTATGACCATCCGATAGCTCAAATTCCGGCGGGTTTTGGGTTTCGCAAAGCCCAGCGATTGCTTGGTTACAACGGGGGCAAAAACGGCAACCAACCGGCGGATTAATTAAGCTAGGTGGCTCTCCGGCGGGAACAGGTTTAAAGGAAGTGGAATTAGCGGCATCGGGGTCTGATATGGCTGCTAATAATGCTTGTGTGTACGGGTGAGCCGGCGTTTTCAACAATTCCTTGGTGGGGGCCTGTTCAATAATGCGTGCTCCATACATGACGAAAATACGTTCCGAAAAATAGCGCACGGTTGAAAGGTCATGTGTGATGTAAATGACAGCTAGGTTGTGCGCTTTTTGCATTCCTTGCAGCAACTGTAGTATTTCTACCCGCACCGAAGCGTCCAGCATAGATACCGGTTCATCGGCCACAATCAGCTTAGGTTCGAGTATCATCGCCCGAGCTAGCACCAGGCGCTGTTGTTGACCACCGCTGAGCATGTGGGGAAACTTGGGCAGAAAATCCTCTGTTGGATACAGCTTAACTTCGGCCATGACTTCCTTAATGCGCTGCATGCGCACTTTCCTTTTACGGACGCCATTTATGCGCAGTGGTTCATCGAGTATGCGATGAACGGTCATAAATGGGGGTAGAGCTCCATAAGGGTCTTGCTGCACATAACCTACTTGTGAGCGATACCACTTTAGGTTCTTTTTACCATCGATTTTTTTACCATCAAATAAAACTTGGCCTTTGCTAGGTATATGCAGGCCTAGCACTGTTTTGGCCAATGTGCTTTTACCACAACCACTTTCGCCCACTACGGCCACTGCTTCACCTTTTTGCAGGTTGAAACTGAGGCCGTCAACAGCCTGCACGAAGCCGACGCGAACAAAGCCTAAGCGTCGTAGTTCGAACCAGGTGTGCAAATTCTCTACGGATAACAATACGTCATTTTGCATGATTTCGCCTCACCTATGCAGCCAGCACTTGACCTGCCGATTATCATCGGTTTGCACCAAAGGCGGTTCCTTTTCGCAAACCTCCGAGCGGAATGGACAGCGCTCGGCAAAGCGACATCCTGTTGGAGGGCAAATCAGGCTGGGTGGTTGTCCGGGAATAAAATCCAGGTCTTTATCTGTTCGCAGCGTAGGAACGCTGGCCATCAGCTTCTGTGAATATGGGTGTAGTGGTTCTGTGTAAAACCGATGTGCATCAGATAACTCTACTACTTGGCCAGCGTACATCACAGCCACTTCATCAGCTAGTTCGCTGGCAGTACCAATGTCGTGAGTAATGATAATGAAGGTGGTACTCAGGTCGTGTTTTATCTTCTTTAAGACGTTCATGATGTTAGCTTGAGTTAACAAGTCAAGTGCAGAAGTAGGCTCATCGAGTACCACTAAATAAGGATCGGTAATTAACGCCATAGCTATGGCAGCCCGTTGACGCATGCCACCGCTTAATTCAAAGGCGTAGCGGTTGAGAAAATCAGTAGATAACCCGAGTAGGTTAAACACATGCTCCACTTTGGCCATAGCCTCTGTTTTGTTCTTAACAATTTTGTGGACAAAAAGCGGTTCTGCAACTTGGTCAACCACTTTTATAACGGGGTTAAGGGAGTTCATGGCAGCTTGGGGTACCAATGCCATTTTCACCCATCGCACCTCACGCCGGTAGCGTTCGTTTGACAATGGCATTACATCTTGACCATTAAGAAATATGCGGCCTTCATAGGTATGCACATTACGGGGTAACAGCCGCAAGATGGCGCGAGCCAGCGAGCTTTTGCCACATCCCGATTCACCCACCACTGCCAGCGTACGACCGGCTGCTAGGGTAAAACTAACTCCATCGACCGCTTGCACCGGCCCTTGCTGAGTATTGAAGTAGACGCGTAGTTCTTCCAGACGCAACAAGTCTTCAGCAAATTCCGGCGCTGCCTTCAGTATAGCTTCACTCATGGCTAGCGCCCCCTCAACCTTGGGTTATAAATGCGGTCCAGGGCAAAGCCGACCATGGCGAACCCTAGTCCGGTCAACATTAACAATAATGCCGGCTGTAACACCCAGTAATAGTAACCTTGGAAAAGTGCTCCGTTTACCCAGGCATCCTGTAGCAACTTGCCCCAGGTAGGTATAACCGGATCGCCTATCCCTAATACGGCTAGGGAGGCTTCCAAGAATACATAAGAAGGAATGAGTGTAACAAAAGCCGGAATGAGCACTGGTATCATACGCGGGATCATGTAGCGGAAGATTAAGCGCGTATTGCTAGCGCCATAAGCTTTAGCGGCCTCAATGTAGGGCGCCTCTTTCACTTGTAAAAACATAGCTCGGTACGTCTTGATACTACTGCCAAATATGCCCAGAATGATCACTACACCTAATATCGTCCAGATATTGCGTGAGTAGAAGGTGCCAATCATAATCAATATGGGCAGCATAGGTAATATCATGTTCACTTCAGTAATGCGTTGGATTAAAGCATCTACCCAGCGACCGTACCATACGCCAATGGCAGAAATAATGAAGGTGATTATGGTGGAGCCCAAGGCAGCTAGGAAGCCAAAAGATAAAGCTATCGGCGTTCCCCATAGTAAGGCTATCATCATGTCGCGGCGTTCATTATCGGTACCGGCCAACCCGTGTACCTTGCCGTACAGCACCATTTTAACGTCGAAATCAGCCGCTTCATCGAAAAGGTAACCCTCTACTACCAGTTTATAGGT
>CAYMKM010000029.1:11594-15215 GCA_964390985.1 uncultured Clostridia bacterium
TCCATGTCGGTTCGTTCTTTTAAACCTGGCTGCTCCTTTGTATCAAATATCATTGTAGGGGGCAGCTTCTTTTGCACGAACCGCTGCATCCATGTGGGCAGGGCGTTTCTAGGGCTATCGATCCAGACATTATCGCCCCCCCGCCATAATGAGATGGCTGTCTCATATGGTATGGTTACCACTGTGTAGATAGCTAGTGATACTAGCGCAGCTATAATCAATATCCCAACTATGGCTGTTGGGTAACGAAATATTTCTGTGGCCCTACGTCTCATTACACTCATGACGTTTTCTCCTCAGCCCCAACTCGTACCCTCGGGTCAACAAGGGCGTAGATAATATCCAACAGGAAGACGGTCATAGCCAGCAGATAGGCGTAAAGTACGACTGAACCGACAATGACCGGCGTATCGTATAAGTGAACAGCTGAATATAACAATCGCCCCAGACCGGGCCAGTTAAACACCGTCTCTGTGATAATTCCGCCCATCCACACACTTATCAGCATTAGGACGAAGTTGGTGATGATATATGGTAATGTAGGCCTTAAAATATAGCGGCGTTCAACAGCAGCTCTGGTCAGGCCTTTTGCCCTGGCCATCTCTACGTAATCTTCGCTAGCATATATGAGGAAGAAAGTACGCCAGCTATATATTAGTAGGAATATACCGCTGAGGAACTGGGCGCTTACAGGTAAAATTAGGTGTTTCATTACGCTTAGAGAGTAAGGCCAGAAACCTTTTGGCGGTGGTGCTGCCACCATACCCCCGAAGGGTAACACCTTAAGAACAGCAGAGAAAATTAATATTAAAAACAACCCATAAAACCACGATGGAGCGGCAGAAGTGGGAGCTAATGCTACAACTATTCGGTCGAGAATGCTGCCATAATGACCAGACAAAAACAGGGCTATTAATAAAGCTAATATAAATAGAGCAATTTGCGCAGTAGCCCACAGCAGCAAAGTAGCTGGCAGCCGTTCTAATAGAATTAACTGCACGCGCCGGGAGCCACTATCACTGCTTATTTGCTCAGATCGGCCTAGATTTAACGTAAGAGCGTCTTTTAAGTAGCTGAAGCTTCGTAATATGAATGGACTATTTAACCCGAGTCGCTCTATCTCTTGTTGTTCCATCTGTTGCTGAATGCGGGCTATTTCTTCGGCGGGTAACTTGCGCAATTCAGTGTTACCGAGTGTAACAGCAGCTATTTGCTCTTTGATCTCTGCTCTTCGAATGTCATCCACTTTACCGCCCATGTTGGCGATAAGTATGGATAAATACACAGCAATCACCACTGTAATGGCGAGAGTGACTGCTCTAACCAAAGTGTACTTAGCGATGCGTCCCAGAGTTTCAGAGTGGCGCTTACTGTCAACTGCTGGGCTCTTCTCTTTTACTACAGCTGTTGGAGCCATGGGCTCACCTCTACGGTAAGGTAATGATCATTGTCAAGAGCGTAGGCGGCAGGCGAGTGCCGCATTAAGACCCTCGCCTGCCAACGCTTTTACACTAGTGAGTAACTATGGCAGTACCACGAACTCTAACGAATCGAAGGAAGGTATGCTTACTGGAATAGCCGCCACTGCCACTTCAATGCGAGCTGTACCAACTGGTATCTTCGCAGCTTGTTGCGGCGTGAGGGCTACGCTCCACTGGCCATTCTTTACTGCTTTGGCCTCACCGATAATCACCAAGTTGTCCTTAGAATCAAATACCATATACTTCACAAAATCGATATCCTTCATAGCATATGGCTTGTTCTCGAAACTGATGTTAACGGTGAACGTGGTACCTACACTTCTCCTGACACGGTTCTCACCAACCACGTCTACCTCGGCTACCATGGGTACACCAAACTTAGCCCATTTGGAGAAAGCATCGGGGAAGTCAGCAAAGTGCTTCATTACCACGATTTTTTCTACCGGGTGTACTGAGTCAATGTAATATGGGCCGGTGTTGATGCAGAAGTGTTTCTTCTCTTGGTAGAACTTTTTCAGGTTAGCCATGCGTGCTGCTGCTTCTTGAGCAGTAATGTACTTGCTCATCGTCGGCGCATAAGGAAGTACCTTATCGCTGATGGCTTGATCGAGGTGTTTGCTCAGAATGCCCATGCTGGGGCCAGAAACTAGGTTTAGCCACTCGGCTTTCAGCTTATCAGATTTAGCTCTGCTGAAGGCTAATTCGCCAGCTTTTTCGGCTCTTAAGCCTAAGTCTAGGTTATGCCAAGCAGCATAGCCATAAGCCCAAACTGGCCATACATCAGCACCAGTGGCTGCATCTTCTGCATCCAAATACCACATATCACTGTAGTACTCAACGATTAGTGGATTTTCGCTTACGATTTTCCAACCTCTAAATTGGCTGAGAGTGGCCTCAAATTCACTAGCCCAACCCTCATCATAATAGGCACTTTCAGAGTTAGCTCGATCGAAATTCACAACCATACCCATGACAATATCGGCTAGGCTAAAGGCACTTCCATCGTGCCATTTTGTGGTTTTGAACAGATCCTTATCGTAATGCAAAACCACCTTGCGGTTGGCAGTAACGCCATCGGGGTATTTCTCAGCTACTGTAACCCAACGCTGGGCTTTAGCATCCCAATCGGCCCAGGCATCGGCGGGCACCTTATTCTCTTTAACGAATTTCAGATCCAACCAATCGAGTGTTTTGCCTACGGGTAGGCCTTCCTTCATAATCACTTCGGCCTTTTCCACACGTTGTGGCCAGGACAGACCGGTGAAGGGGTCAGGTAGAATACCTGCTTCTCCGCTACCGCGCTGCGGCATCATGTCGTAAACCATGTTGCTGCCACCCAGTGGGTTCCATGGATCTACGAGGACGTTCGGGCTACCAATGGTCAAACGGCCGCCTTCTTTAGTGGTCCGTTGTACAGTTAGAGCCCAGGTATAAGCAGCATTGATACCACCACCGAGGTCGGTAGCAACCTTAATGTTTTTGGGGTGAGGCCAAATGCTCACGCGATCGAATAGCCAAATACGTACCGAATCTTCCATGGACAATTCTAATGCCCGTTTGAATAAATCGGCACGCTCGTCGAGGTTTTTGAAATCGCGTTGTGATAATCTCAATGAAATGTCATCGAATTCCTTAACTGGCGTATACGTTTGCCACAGCGGCGAGCTGCTATAGCCACGTTTGGTATGGAAGAACTCGAAGTTATCGGATACATCACGGGCTACACCCGTGGTCACCCAGCCACTGGTGTAAAGGTGCCATTTACCCAAGGTAGGGTCACCGTTGATCCATATAGGCGAAGCTTCAGTACCATTTTTATACTGGCGATCGACGGTAAAACCAATTCCTTCTAACAAGTTAGACACATAATCGCCAACATTTTTCCGCTCATCTTCACTGCGGATAAGAGCGATTATCTTTACAGGTTCACCTTTGTAGTGCCATTTGCCGCTGACAAGGGTGGCCCCTAGCTTACGCATTTCGGCAGAGATTATTTCGTTAGCTTTTGTGGGGCTATGAGCGTATTTGATCTCTAGTACGCGAGCTACGTCGGCGAAACGGGCGTAATCAGGGAACGCTGTGTTCATAGCAAAATAGCGTGGTACACCCAAACCGCCCAGAATTTCGTCGCAAATATACT
>CAYMKM010000030.1:0-15194 GCA_964390985.1 uncultured Clostridia bacterium
TATACTGATCTACCAACAATCATTCTTCTATACTATCACGGCTTACCTCGCAGCGAATACCATGGCTGTAAGATGCGACTCCACTCTGGCTGCGGGGGTTTGTTAATGGACAAGAAAATAGAGAAGGGGCGCGAACGGCTTGGCGACCTTTCACAGCGAGAAAGGGATGTGCTTAAGCTAATAGCCTTGGGTTTATCCAATGACGAGATAGCGGCGAAACTCTTCATCAGCCCTCACACGGTTAAGAACCATGTCAGTAGCATTTATCGCAAGCTGGGGATTGATGATCGCACTCAAGTGGCCCTGATTGCCTTACGTTTAGGTCTAGTCTCTCTTGACCATATCGATAAGGAATAAGGAACCAGGCGGGTGTAGGAGGCGCCATCTTGACAAAAGGGGCCCTAAGCGGCCCCTATTGTATTTGTTGCAGTCACGCTACTAGCTACTTGGATTCGCCCTCACCAGGAGGAATCATCAAATGTTGAGCTAAGCAAGTGTTAGTATGGCATAATGGGTATAAATTTACGGAGGATATGTCTTTGCCCGATATTTCGAATGAACTGACTGGTACTGTGCAGCGAATTACATATCGTGATGAGCAATCTCTTTATACAGTATTGCGGCTCGACAGTCCACAGGGTGTTATCACCGTTGTGGGCAATTTTGCTACCGTAGCTCCTGGTGAGGAACTGGTTTTACAAGGCGAGTGGGAGTTTCATGCCACCTATGGACGCCAGTTTCGCGTTCATAGTTACCGGCAACAAGCTCCAGTTAGCGTAGCTGGTATTGAACGTTACCTTAGCTCGAATTTAGTAAAGGGAGTAGGCCCAGCGTTAGCTCGTCGCCTGGTTAACCATTTTGGAGAAGATACTCTAAAAGTAATTGCTGAGGATCCTCAAAGACTGACCGAGGTACCAGGTTTAGGTGCTAAGCGGCGGAAAATCTTACAAGACGCAGTAGCTACCCATCGAGCTATACAAGATATTATGGTATTCCTGCACGGGCTGGGTGCTAGTCCTTCATTGGCTACACGAATTTATAAACGCTACGGGGCGCAGACATTATCGGTATTACGAACGAATCCCTATCGGTTGGCTGATGAAGTATGGGGCATTGGCTTTGCCACTGCTGATAACTTAGCTCGCACGCTAGGAATAGCTGTTGATGCACCCGAGCGGGCACGGGCTGCCACTATGCATTTGTTACAGTTAGCTAGCGGAGAAGGGCATATGTATCTCCCGCTTGAGCAGTTGACCCAAAGGGCCAGCACACTGAATGTGGCGCCTGAGTTGTGTCAAGCCGCAGTGTTAGATTTAGCCCGCACAGGCCGCCTTGTGTTAGAAGGGGAGAACCAAGCGGTGTACCTGCCGCGCTTGCATTGGGCGGAGCGTGAGGTGGCTCGTCTATTACTAGACCTACATAACGCGGCACCTATAATGCGACCTGAACGCCAGGAATTGGCGGTTGACGCAGAGCCGTCTATGGCTTTGAGTGCTGAACAACATAGGGCGGTGGCAGCAGCAATGCAAGGAGGTGTCACCGTAATTACAGGTGGGCCTGGCACCGGTAAAACTACTATTGTTCGGGAAATTGTGAATCAGGCCACCCTAGCTGGTATGCGTCTGTCATTAGCCGCACCCACCGGTCGGGCAGCCAAGCGGCTTGAGGAAGCAACATCGGTTAAAGCACGCACTATCCATCGATTATTGGAATACACCATTGGTGCGGGTGGCACTCCAACCTTTGAACGTAATGCTAACAACCCGTTACCAGTTGATCTTTTGGTAATTGATGAAGTTTCCATGCTTGACTTACCATTGGCCAGTCAACTTTTACAAGCCGTACCAAAAGGAGCTGCTTTGGTGTTGGTGGGTGATGCCGATCAATTGCCACCCGTAGGGCCAGGCAGCTTTTTGCGCGATGTATTGGCGGCTGCTGTCGTACGTGTTGTCCGGTTAACTCATATATTTAGGCAGGCACAGCAAAGCATGATAATCATGAACGCTCACCGTATTAATACTGGTTCGATGCCTGTTATTAACCGGCAAAATGCAGATTTCTTCTTTATAGAAGAACGTGAAACAGCCAAATTAGCCCCCATTATACGTGACTTAGTGGCGGAGCGTTTACCCAATTATATAGGAAGCAATCCAAGTGATATTCAAGTGCTTACACCAGTACGGCAAGGACCAGCTGGTGTGGAGCAGTTAAACAAAGTGTTACAGGCTACGTTGAACCCTGCAGCCAAATCAGACCGAAAAAGAGAGTATGGGCCGTTTTACCCCAGCGATCGCGTGATGCAACTTCGCAACAACTATAATAGAATGGTTTTTAATGGGGATATTGGCGTAGTCAGTGAAATTGATGATGAAAGCGGGATAGTTTGTGTCAATTATCCTGATCGCGAAGATAATTTACCAGTGATGTATGAGCAAGATGAACTAGATGAGTTGGAATTGGCATATGCTACATCTGTGCATAAAAGCCAGGGAAGCGAGTTTCCGGTTGTAGTGTTCCCTTTGGTTTGGACGATGCCTGCTCTTATGACGCGTAATCTTTTGTACACCGCCATTACGCGGGCACGCAAATTGGTGGTATTGGTCGGAGATAAACGTGCCTTGCAGGCATATGTGCGCAACGATACATCACAACAGCGGTATAGCGAGCTAAATCGGCGGTTGAATGAGTAATAGCTATTAGAAAAGCGCAGGAAAGATCGTCTTTATGGGGAATGTTAACTGCTAGATAAATTTAGTGTACGTTAAGGAGGGTGTTTCTATTGTATACACCTTGGTCGAGCTACTTTCGGCTAGGTGTGGTGCATTTTATGGCATATCCGGAAGTAGGTAAGGATGAAAGCCGTATGTTGCCCACCATTGCCCAGGTGGCTGCTGATGCCGATTTTGAGGTACTGGAGACTAAAGGAGTGAGAGATCCGGCACTACGCAAGCAAATTCGGCAGCTTTGTGAAGCCGCTCATCTAGATGTGGCATACGCTGCCCAACCGTTAGTGCTGGGAGGGCTCAACCCTAATTCACTAGATGAAGATCAACGTCAAAAAGCGTTGGTTGCGTTAAAAGCTGGCATTGATGAAGCAGAAGAACTGGGAGCTGAAGGGTTCGCCCTACTTAGTGGTCCAGATCCAGGCCCAGCTCAACGTGCTGCCGGATTAGCTCGGTTGGAGGAATCGCTGGTTGACCTGAGCAAATACGCCGCTGGTAAGAATGGCATGCCTGTTATTTTGGAAGTGTTCGACCGCGACATTGATAAAAAAGCTATAGCCGGTCCCACAGCCGAAGTGGCCGCTTTGGCTCGACGCATACGTGAGCAGGCACCCAACTTTGGTCTGATGGTTGATCTTAGCCACCTACCTTTGTTATCAGAGACACCAGCGGAAGCATTAAGTGCCGCTGCCGATACCCTGGTGCACATACATATTGGTAATGCAATTATGGATGCTGCACACCCGTTCTATGGTGATCACCATCCTCGCTTTGGCGTACCAGGCGGGGCTAATGACGTAGCGGAGCTGGCAGAATTCTTGCGCGAGCTATTCCGTATTGGTTATCTGGCAGAAGGGCGAACAGAGCGTCCAATTATTAGTTTTGAAGTTAAACCTCTGCCGGGTGAGTCTTCTGAAGCAGTACTAGCAGGAGCCAAACGCACACTCAAAGCAGCTTGGGCATTGGTTTAGTAGCAGCAACATATAGTAGCAGGAGGTAAATTGGATGTCTAAACCCAAAGTGTATGTAACTCGCCTTATTCCCGACGATGGAATGAAGTTGCTATATGATAAATGCGAAGTTACAGTTAACCCGCACGATCGCGTGGCAACTCGTCAGGAGATTATTGACAACATTAAGGGCAAGGATGCCATGCTCTGTCTGCTTACCGATACAATTGATGCTGAAATAATGGATGCCAACCCCAATGTCAAAATCATTGCCAACTATGCTGTCGGTTTTAATAACATCGATGTTCAAGCCGCTACCCAGCGGGGCATTCCTGTGAGCAACACACCGGGCGTACTTACTGATACCACTGCCGATATGGCCTGGACATTAATCATGTCTACCGCCCGTCGGGTAGTAGAAGGCGACAAATTCACTCGAGCTGGTAAGTACAAAGGCTGGGGACCGCTGTTGTTGGTCGGTCAGGATGTCCACCATAAAACCCTGGGTATCATTGGCTTCGGCCGCATTGGGCAGACTGTGGCCAAACGGGCAGCAGGTTTTGATATGAAGATTCTCTACTACGATGTGAATAAAATGCCTGAAGTAGCCCAAAAGTACAACGCCGAATACCGTGAGCTGGATGATTTGCTACGTGAGTCCGATATTATCAGTCTGCATGTAGATTTGAACGATAGCACGCGGCACCTTATTGGCGAGCGCGAATTTGGGTTGATGAAGGATACAGCATACCTTATCAACACTGCCCGTGGGCCGGTAGTAGATGAAAATGCTTTGGTACAAGCGCTGAAGAATAATTGCATTGCTGGTGCGGGTCTTGACGTTTTTGAAAATGAGCCTGCCTTGGCACCTGGTTTGGCAGAACTTGATAATGTAGTGATTCCACCACACATTGCCAGCGCTACCCGTGAGACTCGTGGTGCTATGGCCCGCATTGCTGCTGAAAATGTTATAGCCGCACTCGAAGGGCGTAAGCCACCCACAATAGTAAATCCTGAAGTGTGGAAAGAATAATTTTAATAATATATCCGCTTGATGTGAGGGTGTCTCCGTTAGAGGCACCCTCGGTTTTTTTGTGGATATATTGGTTTTATTCGGTGAAGGAACACGGCAACGGTATAGAGAATAACTGCAGGCAGATATCCTCCAGGCGGGGGAGTTCAACCTTGAAAACAATTAGTTGATAGGTGAGCTATACCATTAGCGCTTCATAAACACTCCATAGGTTTAGGCAGGAGAAGAGCAATCACTGCCGAAAATGATTTCCTTATGGGTATGAATTGAATGCGTATTCGCCTTAACGGAATCCGATTCGCATATCGATGAGTTCCTGGAGGAAGTAGAGGGTCATGTCGGTAATATGCGATTAGCTCTATGCAAAGAGCGGTTGTATGTTTCAGGCCCTTACTTACGGAGTCGCTGCAAAATGTTTTTTCGGAGGTTGTGAGAGCATGGCCGATTTTGCTCGTCGCAAGTCACCATCGCCGCTCAGGCGTCATTCATGGGCTATACTTCTTTTGGTAGCAGCCCTTGGCGTTCTGGTGCTGCACTCTAGCGGAGGGTTACTCTTCGCTGAGGAGGCTACTGATACTACTTCAGCCTCATCAACACAGGCAGATCAAACAGCACAGTCGGCTGATACTACTCAGTCAACTGATGCTGCAGAGCCGACTACGACTTCAGAGGAGAGCACACCTGCACAGGCAACGCCACCTTCTGAAGAAGAAATGCCTACTGTCACGTCGGCAACTGCTGAGGGTGCACAAGTAAAGTCTGATGTTAAAAGGAATCTGAGCATGCAGGAGTTAGCTGATGCAGTCAACTTGTTTGACTTGGCAGAGCTAATTGACCCTTATTACGAGGACGTGCTCGACGGCTGGCGGGCTGCTGGCTATCGTGAGACAGAGGGTATCACTATTAAAGTGAACCATACTAATTACCGGAAATCGCAGACTGATGAAGGTAAAAAGTTACAACTATCTAGCCGGGTACAAATTACAAATCAGCTAAACGGTAAAAGCGGTTCTATTCTAATGTGGCTCGATGAAGAAACCACTTTGGAATGGACCGTAAACGTACCAAAGAGCGGTTTGTATAACATTGCCATAGAGTATTGTCCACTTGACGGTAAATCATCACCGGCTTACCGCGACTTAAAGATAGATGGCAAGTATCCGTTCAACGAAGCACGCCGCATCCGCTTTGAACGCGTATACGTCGATGCTGGTCCACCACGTCTAGATAACCAGGGTAATCACATACCTCCACAGCAAATTGAGAAGCGTATATGGCAAACTAAGCCAATTGTGGATCAACAAGGTATGTACCGGGAACCTTACCTATTTTATTTAAGTGCCGGTACCCATAAAATTAGCATGAATGCAATTCGCGAACCCATGGCTATTGCCAGTATTAAGGTGTATTCACCACCGCAAACACCTAGCTACCAAAATTATGCTGCGGCGAATGAAGCCAAAGGGTACCAACCGGTTGTCATGGATAAAATGCAATACGAGTTTGAATCAGCTTTTATGAAGTCAGCAAAAACTATCCGGGCTGGCTACGGCTTTGATCCATCCAACTCCCCACCTTCAGACGGTAAGTATATATTGAACGAGTTTGGCCAGTGGCGCTGGCGTATGGGTGGCGATTGGGCCAGCTGGAAATTTACTGTACCCGAAGATGGCCTGTATGAGATAGCTATGAAGGTTTCTAATGCTCATACCCGCCGTCTGCCATCGACTCGTAGAATTGAAATTGATGGCAAGGTACCATTTAAAGAGCTTGAAGAGTATGTATTCGATTACCAACGTGACCCATGGATTGAGGTGCTACAAAATAAGGATGGGGAACGCTTCCAAATCTACCTTACCAAAGGTGAACATGAATTACGCATGACAGCCATGGTAGGGCCTTTGGCGCATACTATCCGCATGTTGCGCACCGCAATTAAGGATATGGCCACTATAGGTATGTCTATCACTATGATTACTGGTCCTAACCCGGACCCCAACTTCGATTGGCATATTGATGAGACTATTCCTGGTCTGCTTGATCACATAAAAAGCTTGGTCGATAGGTTCCGCGCTGAGGTTGATTGGGTGCGCGATGTAGCGCCCAACAACGGCCTGGCTGACCAAATGGAAGTAAGCGCCTACATTCTTGAGGCACTCTATAAGAACCCTGACATTATTCCTCGGCGTCTAAGCGAATTCTCACAGCAAGAATCAGCGTTAGGTACCCGTATTCTCGATTTACAATGGTCGCCATTGTGGCTCGACTACTTCTTTATTGCCGCCCCGGGTTCTGATTATCCGCGGGTAGTAGCTACACCGTTTGAACGTTTGAAGCTCGGTGTCTATAACTTCATTATGTCCTTCCGCAATGAGTACACCAACATTGGTGACGTATATAAAGTCAAAGACGGTTACGATGAAGAAGGCAATCCAGTCCTTCATTTGTGGATCGCCTACGGCCGTGAATGGGCAGCTATCATTAAAGAGATGATTGACGACGATTTCACGCCGCAAACTAATATTAAAGTTAACGTAAACGTCGTTCCCGGTGGCGCACTTGACCCCACTGGTAATAGCTCACTTATTATGGCGGTGGCGTCAGGTACTGCACCAGATTTAGCTATTGGTGCTGGTTCGGGGTTACCTGTTGAATTTGCTATCCGCGGCGGCGTAGTTAACTTGAATCAGTACCCCGATTATGAAGAAGTAGCAAAACGGTTTAGGCCAGGTGCTTTAGTACCCTATAAGTTCCGGGGTGGCGATTACGCCTTACCGGATAGGCAAGGGTTTGAGATGCTCTTCTATAGAAGAGATATACTGGAAGCGTTAGGCCTAAAACCACCACAAACATGGGATGAAGTACGGGCTATACTGCCGATATTGCAGCAATATGGCATGAACTTCAACTATGGCGGCGGTTATTTGCCCTTCCTGTACCAAAATGGAGGAGACTTCTACTACCCGGGTCATATGTACTCGGCACTAGATACTCCTGAAGCGTTAAAGGCATTTAAAGAATGGTGTCAACTATATACCAACTATAAAGTGCCAATTACAGCTAACTTCTACAATCGCTTCCGCACAGGTGAGTCACCTGTGGGTATAGCCAACTACGATATGTACATTCAGTTAAGTACAGCTGCCCCGGAACTCACCGGCTGGTGGGAAATGATACCCATCCCTGGCCATGTGCAGCCCGATGGTACTATCAACCGTTTATCAGGCGGTATGACGGCCATCTCTGCTGGTGAGGGCGGCGGTGCATTATCTACAGTTGGCGTTATCTTTAAGGATGCCAGATTCAAAGATGAGAGCTGGAAGCTGTTAAAATGGTGGACCAGCGAGTCTATTCAAACTCGATTTGGCGAGGAGCTAGAAGCTTCTATTGGTATGGAAGCTCGTTGGAACACGGCCAATATGGATGCTTTGAGAAACCTACCCTGGCCGCGTAAAGACGTAGAAGCCATACTTGAGCAATGGCAATGGCTTAAAGAGCAACCCATTGTGCCCGGCGGTTACTTTACTGCCCGTCACTACGGTTTTGCCTGGAATAAAGTGGTACTCGAAGGGGTTAATCCACGCGAAGCTTTGGAAAAAGCTGTCAAAGATATCGATCGCGAGCTACGTAAAAAACGCGAAGAGTTCGGTTTATTGTGGATGCCACGTGCACAGTTCTTTAATATGACGCCTGAAGAGCAAGAAGCATGGCTTGAAGAGCAGAAACGGATAGAGATGCAGTTATACGCCCCTGATAAAGACTAAGGATGGTGTAAGGAGGCGACAGTCCGGCCTGCCAAAACGGGTAGGCCGGACTGCAGGCAGTAGCAAGGCGGAGAAGGAGTGACAGGTCGATGGCCACACAAGTAGTAACAAGGCAGCGTCCTAAGCCGGGGTTTGGCACTAGGGCAACGAACACCTGGGCAGAAATGAAACGGAATAGAGCTGCCTATTTCTTCATGGCTCCGTTTCTTATCTTATTCTTTACATTTACAATTCTACCAGTACTGGCTGGTATAGGTCTCAGCTTTACCTATTTTAACGTATTACAAAAACCGCATTTTATAGGTTGGTCTAACTATGCGTTGCTCTTCTTAGAAGATGACGTCTTTTTAAAGGCTATACGCAACACATTGCTATATGCCATGATCACCGGCCCAGTTAGTTTCTTTGCCCAGTTGGGCTTAGCGTGGTTGATCAACTCATTAAAATACCGGGTAGGCTATACCCTGTTGTTTTATGCGCCTTCGGTTACAAGTGGCTTGGCCATGGGTTTAATCTGGCGGGTATTTTTCAGCGGTGACTTATATGGTTACCTTAACTATGTACTGATACGAATGGGTGTAATATTCGAACCAGTACAGTGGTTATCAGATGTGGACACCATGCTGCCCATTGTAATATTGGTTTCATTATGGATGAGTATGAGTACTGGCTTCCTCACATTTTTGGCCGCCTTGCAAAACATGGACCATGAATTGTATGAGGCGGGGAAAATGGACGGTATTCGCACTCGCTTACAAGAGTTTTGCTACATTACCCTGCCCTGCATGAAACCGCAGCTTCTGTTCGGTTCAGTGATGGCTGTAGTGCGCTCTTTCGAGGTATCGGGTGTGGCGGTAGCCTTAACAGGCTTGCCCAGCCCACAATACGCTACCCACACTATTATGACTCACATGCAGGACTATGCTTTCATCCGTTTTGAAATGGGATATGCCGCGGCTATTTCTGTGGTGTTATTTATCACCATGTTTGGGTTGTCGCGCATCTTATTCCGTGTGTTAAAAAGCAACTAAGTAGTAGTTTTTAGGAGGTAGGCACCATGAGCATTGCCCTGCCGCGCAAACGCCGTAGAAAACTAAAGGGCGAACCGATTGGGCTATACATCATAATTACATTAATGGCCATTGTGGTTGGCCTGCCGCTTTACCTTATGGTCATCAACGCATTTAAGCCGCTGGAAGAGCTGCTGCTATTCCCGCCGCGCTATTATGTTATGAACCCTACGCTGGAGAACTTCAGTAACTTATTGCTGGCCACTAATGCTTCCCTAGTGCCGTTCTCCCGCTATCTGTTTAATAGTATATTTGTAGCTACCACTGTAGTGGTTGTCAGTGTGTTAACAGCTTCTATGTGTGCTTATCCATTGGCAAAGTCCAAGGCACCAGGTGTAAATGTTATCTTCCAAATCATTTTGGCAGCCTTGATGTTCTCGCCTTTGGTAACAGCGATACCCCGCTTCCTCATTATTAGCGGGTTACGTATGATCGACACCTATTGGGCGTTAATATTACCAGCAGTGGCTTCATCGTTTTTCACCTTCTTTATGCGCCAGTTTTTTGAGGCTCAGCCTTCTGAAATTCTGGATGCTGGGCGTATAGACGGTGCTGGTGAGTGGTCGCTCTTTTGGAAATTAGTGATGCCACTAGCTAAGCCAGCATGGGCTACGCTAACCATCATGGCCTGGCAGACTGCTTGGAACGATGAATTCGGCCCGGTAATGTTTACCCGTTCTGAGGCGATGAAAACATTACCACTGGCTATTCACACTCTATATGCCGGAGCCGGCTTAGCTCGTATGGGTGCTGGTGCTGCTGCGGCGTTATTGACCACGGCACCGTCAGTGATTATATTTGTGTTTTTACAAAAGCGTGTTATCGCCACCATGGCCCACGCGGGTATTAAGGGATAATGCAACAAAAAATGGGAAGCAATTCGTACGACTGCGGCTCCGGTGCGTATTTAGCGAGCCGTTTGGATGAAAGGGTGGGCAACTGTGGTTAAAAAACGGGTAGGGGTACTGCTGCTACTAATGCTGGCAGTTGCCATAGTGGCTGCGCCGTCGATAGACGCCCGCAGGGTAGGTTTTTACCTTGACCGCGCCACAACTAATATCCCCATATACCCATTGCAACTTGGGTATGTGTATCACCGCGATTTCGGCCTAGACTTAGAGATGGTAGGGCCACAGGACATTTTTTACGCTAGTGATGGCAACCTTTACATCGCTGATACGGGCAATAATCGTATCCTTAAGGTAGATAAGTGGGGCGTTTTATTAGGCGAGTTTGGCTCGTATGAAACAGAAAGCTTATATAAACCGCAAGGCGTGTTTGTGAACAAAGCCGGCGATGTAATTGTGGCTGACACAGGTAATAAACGGCTAGTTATTTTTAACGCCGATGGTACGGTGAAAAATGTTCTTGAACCGCCGGAGAACGTGCTTCTTGGTGATGAATTCAATTATGAGCCAACCAAGGTAATACAAGACTACCGTGGCTATTTGTATGTAGTCAATGCCGATTCTTACCGCGGTATTATGCAACTTGATGCCAACGGTGGGTTCCGCGGCTTTTATGGTGCTAATAAAGTAGGCTTCAGCCTCAAGCGACTCATTATCAATACATTTGCTACTGAATCGCAGAAAGCTAAAATAGCTCGGCAGTTACCTACACCGCACTCAAATATGTATTTACATCCATCTGGCTATGTTTATACCACCACGCAATACGATAGCACTAAGCAAATTAAGAAGCTCAATATTGTAGGTTCTGATGTCTACAATACTGTAACGGCTAAAAACAACTACGGTTATACGGTTGTACGTTCAGCTAGTGGTGTGAATCGCCCGGCGTTTGTCGATTTGACAGTAAACGAAAAGGGCATTATTTCTGCAGTGGATGCGTCCAATGGTTTGGTTTATCAGTACGACGATACCCAGGATTTATTGCTGGCTTTTGGCAGCAAGGGCGAAGAAAAAGGTAGCTTCGGATATCCCTCCAGCATTGAAGGTGATGAAGATGGCTTCCTATATGTGCTAGATAAAGATCGCAATAATGTGCAAGTATTCAGGCCTACTCAGTTTGCCATGATGATTCATACGGCCAGCGAATTGTATTCTGATGGGTTATATCATGAAGCGGCCGAGCCATGGCAAGAGGTTCTTAAGTATAATACGAACTACGGCCTAGCACATCGCGGCTTAGGTATGATGCACCTCAAACTGGAGCAATTCGAAGAGGCAGCCATAGAATTTCGATTGGCTGGCGATCGCCAAGGTTATTCAGATGCTTTCGCCAACATACGCTATCAATATGTCAAAGAAAACTTTACCATCGTTGTAGTGGGTGTGCTGTTGGCGTTCATCGCCATAGTACTCGTCATCAAAGGCATTAAACGGTTGATGCATATGCCATATGAAGAAAGCAACATTGTGGTTCAGACACTTCAAATGCTACTGCAAGTGATGTTTCATCCAATAGAAGGTTTTTGGCAATTGAAGCGTAACAAACGCGGTATGGTCAGCGTCTCATTCGCAATTATGCTGATGGTGTTTGTAGTAAGGGTCTTTAACATTCAGTTCTTATCGTATCAGCTCTGGAGTTATTATAATGCGGAGACGGCCAACTTACTGACCGAAGTAATTCGCATATTAGTAATGTGGGGATTGTGGAGTGTAGCTAACTACGCCGTAGGCGCTATTGCAGAAGGAGAAGCCTTTTTCCACGATGTACTCATTAGTACGGCTTACTCTATGGGACCATATCTGCTATTTTCCTGGCCCCTTACGTTGTTATCGCACATATTAACCCGAGCTGAACTGAGTTGGATAAACTTTGCTAACCAGGTGATTGTTGTTTGGTGTGGTATCTTAGTAGTGTTGGGAGTTCAACACACCAACAACTACGAGGGCAAAAAGACAATTGTGAGCGTAGGCGTATCAATCTTCACTATGTTAGTTATTGCCGGTCTCATTGGCTTGGCCTATGCGCTTACCGCTCATACAGTCGAATTTATTAGAGAGATCATTGTCGAAGTAGCTATTAGGGCTTAGTAGGGATCGGCTATGTGTCGATCATAGTTTGTTTGAGCAATCAGTTGAGGGAGGACTCTTCTATGAAACAAAGCAAGTTGCTAGTTTGGGCTTGCGGCGTTATAACAGCACTTTGGCTTGCGTTGGCCCCGCTGGCTGCTGCACAATTCGATGACTTTGGCGGTGGCTGGGGTTTCGGTGGCTGGGGTTTCGGTGAAGAAGAAGTAGAGGAAGTTGAAGAAGAAGAAGAGCCGAAATTCGCTCCGGACGGTATACCGCTAGGTTATGATTTGGTGGCTGAAAACAGCGGCCTCGAACTATTCATCGATGCAGAAAACGCTCAGCTGATTGTACGCGATAAAGCGACTAAATACATCTGGCGGACAAATCCCGAATTCGATGAAGAGAATTCCATGGTAGCCGAATTATGGCTGAAACACATGAATTCTCAGCTCATTATTGAGTATACCGATATGAAAAGGCGTACAGCAAAGACGACTAATAACGTTAATGAGCAGGCAGTCATCACTTATGAGCCAATTCCCAAGGGCGTGCGTGTAGTATTTGATATGCAAGCACTCGGTTTTATAGTTCCGGTAGAGTACCGCTTGGGTGAAGGGTATTTGGAAGCCCGCATTCCCGATGAAGGTATACAAGAGAATGGCGAATTTCTCTTGGTTACACTTGATTTGGTACCTTTCTTTGGCGCTGCCATGAATACAGAAGAAGGGTATATGCTAATTCCTGATGGTCCTGGGGCTATTGTTGAATTCAAGGAGAATAACCCCTCATATAACAGGTCTTTTCAGGAAATGGCTTATGGGCCTAACTCCCGGGCTTTATCGGCTAATATATGGGAACATACCTTATCTATGGTATCGGGTAAGCGCCCAGTGCCAGGTCCATATTTCGGATTAAAAAGCGGCAACCAGGCGTTTTTGGGCTTGGCTACCGATGGCGAATTCGATGTACAGATCACCGCTTCCCCACCTGGTATCGTTATGGGTATCGATATGTACCGGGCTTCGGCACAATTTCAGTTGAGGAAAAGGTACACAGCGCGGTTATCGCGCTCCCGTAGTGTTGAATCTATTGAGAGTAAGCGCATAGATACTGATCGCGCTGTACGCTTCTACTTGCTAAAAGATGAAGATGCTAGCTATGTAGGCATGGCTAATGTGTATCGCGACTACCTAAAGCAAAAGTATAACGTGGTCGGCCGTCTAAATATGGATGAGAACGATGTAGCTCCACTACACTTACGCATAATGTGTGGTGCCCTTAAAGACGGTATGGTGTTTGACACTTTAGTAGATATGACTACATTTAAAGAAGCCCAGACCATTGTGGAGCGCTTGTTAGCGATGGGTATCACCAATATGGATGTAACACTGGTAGGCTGGATGAAAAACGGGGTGGATGGTATTTTACCTCGGCATTGGCCGCCAGAGAGTATATTGGGCGGGACCGATGGGCTGAAGCAATTTATCAGCTGGGCTAAGAGTAAAAACATCAATGTATATTTAGAAGATGTTTTCCACAATGCCGAGCAAAAGAACGGTGGTTTCTCAACAGCTACTGATGTAGTACGTGACGCTTCTAAACAGCCTATTGGCCGTGGTAACAGCTTTATGCTTTCTCCGTTAGCGTTGTATAGCAAATTTGTACCAAAAGCGCTACCAAACTTCGAGGAGTTAGGTGTGCATGGCTTAAACCTTAAAAACTGGAGTACCACGTTGCCGTACGATCGCAACCCATATTATGAAGGCGAACGCAAGGATTCAGCTATGGCTCGCCTAGCCATAGCTCGGATGATTCAGCAAAAACTGGGCGGCGTAATTGTCCAAGGCAGCAACTTGTACTTTTTAGCAGTGACCGATGCAATTTACGATGCACCTGTAGATCCTAGCACTCATGTATTTATCGATTACGCAGTACCCTTCTTCCAGATAGTGGTACATGGTTTGGTTCCGTGTTATGGCTATCCAGGCAATTTACGTAATGACCCGCGCCGTGAATTTTTACGGATGATTGAGTGGGGCTCCCTACCCACCTTTGAGTTGACGTATGATAACTCTTCCCGGCTGCGCGATGTTCCGGTCTACTTCTCACTGTTCAGCTCGCAATTTGAAGATTGGCTGGATGTTGTGAAAGAAGAGTATGACGCAGTGAACGTAAAGATGGGTTGGTTGCAGCGATTGACCATCGTAGATCATGGAAGGCTGGACGATGAGGTATTCCAGACAACCTATGAGGATGGTACGCGGGTGATAGTAAACTACCGCGATAAAGCATTTACCACTGCAGACCAAATTACTGTACCTGCGCTGGATTACCGAGTGATTGAGGGGGGGAAAGGTAATTGAAACTGAATTTGGTGCAACGCCGGGCTTTACAAGGTGTATTCTTTATAATGCCCTGGCTGATTGGCTTCGCTGTCTTCATGGCCGATCCATTTATCCGCTCATTTCAGCTTACCTTTCACAAGGTAGAGATGTTGGATGGCTTCAGTTTGGCATGGGTGGGTATGGCCAACTTTGTTGAGGCTTTCACCATGGACGTCCAATTTGTGCCCACATTGCTCGCAGTATTGCGCAATATGGTGCTTGAACTACCTATCATCATGGTGTTCGCTTTAGTGGTAGCCTACTTAACTAACCAGAATCTGGTGGGGCG
>CAYMKM010000031.1:0-15073 GCA_964390985.1 uncultured Clostridia bacterium
CTGGTGGCCCCGACACGAATCGAACGTGCGGCACGCGGTTTAGGAAACCGCTGCTCTATCCACTGAGCTACGGGGCCAGGTTGCCTAAATCAAGCAAACCATAGTATATCATATGCACATATACGCATCAACCTGTCGCAAACGCAGCATTCAGCCGCCAAGCACCCTCCGCAACTAAGTCGAAAATATTATCCTACAGTAATTCCTTTAAAGAGGAAGGTAGAGCGCCATAATAAGCGAAATTAATTATGACGCTGACGGT
This sequence comes from uncultured Clostridia bacterium, assembly GCA_964390985.1. Lineage (GTDB taxonomy): Bacteria > Bacillota > Limnochordia > DTU080 > DTU080 > CAYMKM01. The sequence goes on from CAYMKM010000031.1 coordinate 263, forward strand.
CAGTTTCGCAAAATTTTCTTTATAATCCCAGCGAAATTGTGTATAACCAGTAGGCGTGATGGAGGGATTAATGTTGGAGAATGTTCGCATAGGCATAGTAGGCATTGGTGGTATGGGCACAAACCACGCCGATTATCTTTCTGCTGGTCAGGTGCCTGGGGCCCAATTAACTGCAGTTTGTGATATTGATCCACAAAGGTTAGAGCGGGCCAAGCAAAAGTATGGCGATAAAATAGCTCTCTTTGAAGATGCTGAGGCCATGTTTAGCTCTGGATTAGTGGATGCAGTGATTATCGCCACACCGCACTATTTTCACCCACCGCTAGCCTGCAAAGCCTTCGCCAAAGGGTTGCATGTTCTCACAGAGAAACCCGCTGGTGTATATACAAAGCAAGTGCGTGAGATGAACGAAGCGGCCATTGCCAGCGGCAAGGTATTTGGTATTATGTTTAATCAGCGCAGCAATCCGCTTTATCAAAAGTTACGTGATCTGGTGACTTCAGGCGAATTGGGAGAGATCAAGCGCACTAACTGGATTATTACCAACTGGTACCGGCCACAAAGCTATTACGATTCTGGCGGCTGGCGTGCTACTTGGGCGGGTGAAGGTGGCGGCGTATTAACCAACCAAGATCCGCACCAGCTGGATCTTTGGCAGTGGATCTGCGGAATGCCGCAACGCGTACGGGCATTTTGCCATTTTGGCAAGTACCACGATATAGAAGTGGAAGACGATGTAACCGCCTATGTAGAGTATGCTAATGGCGCGACAGGGGTATTTGTAACCTCTACTGGTGATGCACCTGGCAGTAACCGTTTCGAAATTTCTGCCGATAGAGGTAAGGTAGTCATAGAAGATGGCCAGCTTACCTTCTGGCGTTTACGCCAATCAGAGCGGCAGTTCAACAAGGAGTGGAAACGCGGCTTCGGCGAACCGGAGTGCTGGAAGTGTAGCGTACCCACTGGTCAATTGAAGGGTTCACAGCACCGGGCTGTCACTGAGAATTGGGTGAATAGCATTCGCAAAGGTACGCCGTTGCTGGCACCAGGTATTGAAGGCATCAACGGCTTGCAGTTATCGAATGCCATGCATTTATCGGCCTGGACCGATGATTGGGTAAGCATTCCTGTCGACGAAGATAAATACTACGCTTACCTGCAGGAGCGCATTAAGAACTCCACCTTCAAGAAAAAAACTGATGGCGGTAAAATTATGGATGTTACCGGCACATTTTAATAACTAGAAAACAAACCAAGCGGTCAGTTAGCTGGCCGCTTGGTTTTTATTTGCAGGGGTTGAAGTGCGTTGTAGCGAACCAATAAACATGGATAAAATGAGATTAGGATGCACTAACATTTATGCTTCACGCAGCGGTTTTGGTGGGTTGCCCATTCAACGGATCAACCAATCCGATGCACTACGTTTACTGCGCAAGGCGTACGATAACGGTATCAATTTTTATGATACAGCCAACGCCTATACCGACAGTGAAGAGAAAATCGGGCTAGCGTTATCCGATGTACGGCATAACGTTTATATTGCCACTAAAAGCGGCGCTAGCGATCGAAAAACGCTTGAACAGCACCTAGAAACCAGTTTACGCAACCTACGCACCGATTATATTGACATTCTTCAATTACACAACCCCAGTCAAGCGCCGGACCCGGACGATGCAAACGGCCTTTACGCGGGCTTGCAGGCAGCAAAGCAGAAGGGTTTGGTACGCTTTATTGGCATAACCAACCACCGTTTATCGTTGGCGTTAGCTGCAGCGCGCTCGGGTTTATACGATACTGTGCAGTTTCCCCTTAGCTCATTATCTTCAGATGACGATTTAGAGCTGGTAAAGGTATGCCAACAACATGATGTTGGTTTAATTGCCATGAAGGCATTATCTGGTGGGTTGATTACCAATGCCGCCACCACCTTTGCTTTCCTGCGTCAGTTCGAAAACGTGCTGCCCATATGGGGTATACAATACATCCATGAGTTGGATGAGTTTATAGCACTAGAAAAAAACCCACCCGTGTTAGATGAAACCACATTGGCAGTTATTGCCCGCGACCGGGCTGAACTGGCGGGCAATTTCTGTCGGGCGTGTGGATATTGCCTACCGTGTCCTGTCGGTATACCAATACCCATGGCTGCCCGCATGATGTTGTTGTTGCGGCGCATGCCTCCTGAAGAGTATATAACCAGCGAATGGCAGGAGAGAATGGAACTAATTGACCAGTGTTTGCACTGTGGTCAATGCCAGAGCCGTTGCCCATATGGGCTAAACACACCGCTGCTACTGGAGCAAACATTAGAAAGTTATCGGGAGTATATTAAGGGTGCCTAGCTTAAGGCACCCAAATCCTTCCTGTTTGGTCATATACAGTCAAAGGCAGCACTTGGCGGGGAATATTGTGCCGAGGTATTAGCATCATGGCGAACGGATTATTCACAGCAGGTAAAATTGTTGGCGTTTTAGGAGATTGTAAGCCCAGCCATACTTGTATACCCTCTTCATTAATACGCACATCACCCAAAGTGATTTTATGATACGGCAAGGCTGCACCACCACCAAGGTAAGCCATCAGTGCTACCTCTTTGCGGTAGTTTACATCACTCAAAGCTTCAACAACAGCGGCCCGCTGCTCTACCGGTAAAGAGGTTATAAACCGTTGGGCTTGTGCATCGGATTTTATTAACTGCACTTGTGGCCGCAAAAGTCCTTCTTGCCAGTGCCAATCCCAGAAAGCTGCATCAGCCAAGCTAACTAGCTCATAATGCAGGTTTTGCCCCGTCTGATCCATTATCTCCAGGGTAAAGAGGTCTGCGGGTACATCCTGCCGTGGCAGTGTGTAAACAGTGAATGGATACGTATTAACTGCAGCAGCAACATCATTTATAGCAGGGCTGCGCCGCCCTACCCAAACTTGCATGTAGTTGTTACCAATAGTTATTTGGCCGATCTCCGCTTGGTAACCAGCGCTAGGTCTAGCGCCTAAATAAGCTACAATAGCCACATTGTGTTTAAAATCAACCTGGTGCAAGGCAGCAGCAATGGTCTCTTGCGCTGGTTGCGGTAACCGAGCAATAAAGCTCTCCGCTTGTACGGTTGAGGTGAGTAAACCGTAGGCAGAACGTCCCCCGGTTTTCGTTGGTTGCCATTGCCAATTCCAGATGTTCTCTGAGCTAGCACTAATAATTAGTAGTTTATTAGTACTAGCCATTGATGCCATGGAACCACTAAATATAAGACCCAATATCAGTACGGGAATGAATAAACGTTTCATCAAATAAAGCACCCCCTAGCTGCGATTCTAACAGAAGGGGGTGGTAAAACCATTATAAAAAAACACCTTATCCGGCAATAAATACTAGCTTAAGTAGGGGGTAACGTCTACCCAGCATCCTTTTTCAGCGGCCAGGTAAGCGGCGTATAGTACAATAGCGACATCGCTTCCTAACAACAACCCGGATACAGGCGGCCGTTGTTCGCTCACAGCCTGACAGAAATCATCCATCTCGTGGTAATAGCCTTGCGCAAAGGCTTCATCGGGGCTGACAAATTGCCACCCGGCCTTTGTCTCCACCTTCTCACGAATATATTCGTCACCAAAAACGGTGTTATCGGGTGCATAGGTCAGCATAGCGTTATTAGGATTCAAATTGCACTGGATCACCGCTTTTGAAGCGTAAATGGCTAATGTGTTTTGAATACCACCCAAGGCCGTATCGGCACCAGTAATTTGCGCTACCGACCCATCGCTGAATTCAATGAGGATAATTCCCCAATCTTCTACATCGACCCAACCTGTTTTAATCCATTTTTCTTCTTCTGCCACAAACGAGGGAATGCGCGTTAGGTTACCCACATGGGCGCTAACTTGCTTAGCGCGAATGGGTTTACCGTGACGCCGTTGCCCTTCTTCATATTTCAAATATATAACTGCGCCCAGCGGATGCGAGCCTTTGTTAACCAAGCTACCGCCGCCAGCAGTGCGCCACTCTTTGGCAAAGGGCGAATGAGAACCGCCGTGAGACTCTTCGCCGGTTAGGCGCAGTATGGTGCTATTGCTGTTAGTTAACAATTGGTTAGCTTTTTGAATGCTGGGGGCATAAACCCAGTTTTCTGCGTAGCATAACTGTACACCGGCAGCATCAATAGCCGCTTTAATAGCATTAGTACTGCTAGCCACATGTTCTAGCATCACAGTGCGATCAGTGGCACCTACTTGCTGCTCGCCGTGGCCAAAATAACCGGTTAATACTTTTTCCACCACCACGTGCTTACCGGCTTGAGCAGCGGCAATAGCAATGGTATCGTGGCTGCTATTAGGGGTACAAATATCAATGATGTCAATATCGGGGCTAGCTAGCATAGCATCCAGTGAGGAGAATGTATTAGGGATACCCTTAGCCGCGGCAAAGCTGCTACGGTTTTGGGCATTACGCGAGTATACACCCACAACCTGTGCATCTACACTAGTTACCTTACGATAAGCATCAGTGTGGAAGCCAGCGGCGTATCCTGAGCCGACAATGCCAATTCTCACTTTATTTTTCTGCATATACCCACTCCCTTTTTAGCAGGACTTTGCCCTTGTCGGCGTAAAATCCTTTTAATGGATAGTCATAATGGAGGTTGAGAATAAACGATGTTGAATGAGTTAGTAAATCCTTATGCTCAGGTACAACTGACAATTGAACGCCTTAAGAAGGGGATTATGTTAGTATCGGTAGATGCACAAGGCAAAGCCAATATTATGGCAGCCTCATGGGGTTTTATAGGTTTCCAGTGGGGTCAGCCTGTGTTTATTACTCCGGTGCGGCCTTCTCGTTATAGCCACAGTTTAATTGAGGCTAGCGGTGAGTTTGTCATTAGTGTTCAACCACCGGCGATGGATGATGATATGATGTTTTGTGGTGGATGTTCCGGGCAAAACATCGATAAATGGCAAGCGCGAGGGTTAACACCAGTGCAAATTCCCGGTTTTCGCACACCGGGTGTAGCTGGTTCGCTGTTGCATTACGCTTGTCGGGTGATGCACAAAGCCAGTGCCGAACCATTGTCGTCACATACGTTCTTTTTCGGTGAAATTGATAAGGTTTACACCGATATTGGAGGATGACCACCCTGCATATTGCTATGTTCTCTGATACCTACTTACCATATGTGAGTGGTGCTGTCAGGTCTATTGAAAGGCTATCTGAGGGCTTAAGGGAGCGGGGGCATGAAGTGACAATATTTGCCCCTGCTTATTGGAACTGTCACCAGCCACAGATACCGAATGTGCAACGCACTTTATCGCTGCCAATATACCCGCCGGCCAATATTGTGTTGCCTTTGCCTCGTCCGCATTTTACCTTGCAGCGAGCGCAGCAATTGGGTATAGATGTTATCCATGCACACAGTCCGGCTACCATGGGGCGCACTGCTATATATGTAGCCCGCCATTTATCGGTTCCGGTGCTTTTCACCCATCATTCGGTGTACCACGAGTACGCTTGTTATGCGCCAACACCGCTGCAACCTTTGGTAGCACGCTCATTGTGGCGATGGATGGCAAATTTTTGTCATCAAGTGGATCAGGTTATTGCTCCATCCGCCAATACGCAGGAGCTTATACATCTGCACTATGGTTTGGCCAGTACGGTTATTTCTAACCCCATTCCATTGGCGGAAAACAACAATTCTACAGCTGCTAAAGATTTAGAATGCCCTATTTTACTGTATGTAGGGCGGTTGGCAAAAGAGAAAAACTTAAGCTTGCTCATTAGAGCGTTTGCTGAGGTTAGGTCATCTCGGGCCGCTCATCTGGTATTGGTGGGTGATGGCCCAGAGCGAAAGCCACTGGCGGAGAAGGTCAACGCGCTGGGCTTACAAAACGATGTTACTTTCACGGGCGTGTTGCCATTTGAGCAAGTGGTGCACTGGTATGCTAAAGCAGCCCTTTTTATGTTCGCTTCCACAAAAGAGACTCAGGGGATGGTCATTTTAGAAGCATTAGCACATGGAGTTCCAGCAATTGCAGTCCGCTCCCCAGTTAACCAAGAAGTTTTAGAACCAGCCAAAGCTGGTTGGTTGACAAAAGATGACCCTACTGATATGGCTGCAATTACCTTGAATGCTTTATCTAATGCCACAGTTCTGCAGGAGATAGCCAATAGAGGGCGTAGTTATGCCAGCAGGTTTACTACTACAAGTGTAGCTGCTCAAATGGAGGATTTATATACCAGTTTACTTAGTTAGCAGCCTTGTGAGCTATATTTGTGTTATAATACTCTCGGATTGCTAGCGTTATATGCTAGTAACAAATTAGTTGGAGGTGGTTGGTATTCGTAAAGGTTCCTACGATGCACGCAATGCTCAGCGTGAGCGAGGGCCCCGTATTAACGATGATATTAGGGGTCGGCGCGTGCTTGTTATCGATCCTGAAGGAAATCGGTTGGGAATACTTACGCCCGAGGAAGCTTTGCAAGAAGCTCATAACCGTAGCTTAGATTTGGTTGAGGTGGCGCCTAATTCTCAGCCGCCAGTATGCCGAATTATGGACTTCGGTAAATTTAAGTACGAGCAAAGCAAGAAGGAGCAAGAAGCACGCAAGCGGCAGCATGTGGTAGAGTTGAAGGAATTGGTGTTGCGTCCGAATATTGATGATCATGATATTGAAGTTAAACTTAATAACGCCCGCCGCTTCCTTGAGGGAGGAAACAAGGTAAAAATTACCGTGCGCTTCAAAGGGCGGGAAATTGTACACAGACAAATAGCCGAAGAGAAATTAAAGGTTTTGGTCTCCAAGTTGGAAGATCAATGCATTATTGAACGCAACCCTAGCATGGAGGGCAGGCTAATGACAATGGTTGTGGCTCCAGCTAAAAATAGCCAGTCATAATAGCATTGTTAGCCGACAACTCTTCACCCGGCCGCCGGCCGGGTTCTTTGTAATATAAACTAGCTAAAGAGGTGTACAAGTGACATACGCACTACTAGGTATAGCAGGGTTAATAGCAGGCACCTTTAGCGCATTATTGGGTGTGGGTGGCGGTGTTATTTTAGTACCGGCTATGCAGTATTTAGGCGTGTCTTTTAAGGTAGCAGTCGGTACATCGTTGGCGGTTATTATTCCTACTGCCCTAATGGGGGTTGTGCGTCATTATTCGTTTGGTAATGTTGATTTTAAAGTGGCAGCTATAATGGTGGTTGGCGCTGTATTAGGCGCCAATATTGGCGCGGCCCTCTTAAAATACGTTCCCGAACTAGCGGCGAAGCGGTTGTTTGCCTTGTTTATGGTCTATGTTGCATATAGATTATTCTGTGGAAAATAAAGCTCGCTAGCAGCAATATAGGAGGGTCACCCGCTTGTCCAAAAAGAGGAAAACATATTGGCTAATGGCACTCCTGGGCGCATTACTCGTTTTTGCGGTAGCGTTTTTGGCGCTGCATCTTGCTAAAAACAAAAGCGAGCAAAATTACAATTCAGCTGATATACCAGAAGTGGGAAAGGTAAAAGGGCAGGCAAGTGCTCCAGCATTGCTGGAGGTGTTCTCCGATTTTAACTGCGGGCATTGCGCGGCTAATGCCGGTGAGTTCGAAAAAACGAAATTAATACCTTACCTGGCAACCGGAAAGTTGCGGTTGCAGTACCGGCACTTTTTGGTGGGAGGCATTCAATCGTATGTAGCGGCGTTAGCTGCCGATTGTGCTGCTCGGCAAGGTAAATTTTGGCCATATCATGATGAACTATTTGCCCGGTTCGATCCCAAACGGTATTTAGAGTATTCTGAGGCCGATGTGGCCCGCTTCCGCGATGAACTAATTAGCTTGGCGGCAGAGCTAGGATTAGACACAACCGCATTTACCAATTGCTTATTCGCTGCGTCGACTAAAGAAGCAGTAATGGCAGATCATTACCGTGGCGAACAATTACAGGTGAATATTACACCCACATATGTGCTCAATGGTCGCAAGTTATCAGATGAACCGGAAGAGATTATAGCCCAGATTGAAAAGGTAGTGGGCCATTAGGCAAGTTGGCTTTTACGCGCAGCAGCTGACCCCTTGCCATACAATATTATGACAGGGGGGCATTTTGTTGGCCAAAAAACGAAGAAAGTCAGGTAGGAGTTATGTGCGACCCGATGGGCGGGGCATAATATACACATGGCATATTGGTGAGGCGGCTGATAGGCTTGGTATAACAGTAGCCACAACGCGCCAACGTATACGTAAGGGTAACTTAAAGGGATTTAAGGCAGGGGGTGAGTGGTATGTTGTTGTTCGCCACCCGTACCGCCGTCGGCGGCGCAGCAGCACCCAACCACAATATTCTCTGTGGTAGAGGGGAATTAGCCAATGATACCGCTACTGTGGCGCTATTTGCGTGTGGTTTTGCCCGCTGTGGAGACGGAGTTATTTCGCTGGCATCGGTATGCGCAAACCATTCCTAATCCTCTTTTACGCCAACAGGCATTAAGTAGCATTAATACTAAAACCTTTCATTGTCAGGGAGGAGCGGTTTTTGCGGCTTCTCGCTATGCCGATCCTCGTTTGCTCCAGTTTATTGTGGCGTTTCAAACTATAAGCGATTACCTAGATAACCTGTGCGATAGAGCCGGGGTCTTTAACGGAGCAGCCTTTCGTCAGCTACATCAATCTATGTTGGATGCCATTAACCCTGCAGAATCTCAGAATGACTATTACCAGTTATATCCACAGCATGAAGACGGTGGATACCTAGCAGCGCTTGTCAGCCAATGTCAAAAGGTAATTAGCACACTCTCTCATTATGATGCTGTGCACGCAGATATGGTGCGCTTGGTTGGTTTATATGTTGATCTGCAGGTTTACAAGCACGATCAACCAGATACACGGGTAGCGCAATTAAAGGCCTGGTTTGCGGTGAATGGGTCGGGAACGCAATTGTTTTGGTGGGAGTACGCAGCCGCTTGCGGTTCAACCCTAGCCATGTTTGCTTTGATCCAAGTGGCTAGCCGGCAAGCGGAACCAAAATCCATACAAGAGTTATTGGCGTTCTATTTTCCATGGACTTGTGGGCTGCATATTTTATTGGATTACTTAATAGATGAGGAAGAAGATATTGCAGAAGGTGACTTGAACTTTGTTAGCTTCTACCCCAACGCGAGTTGCGCCGAAAGCAGGCTGCGTTGGTTTTACTGCCAAGCTAAGCAACAGCTGCCCGGGCAACAAGAGAAGAGCTTACACGCGGCGGTGTTATACGGTTTGCCTGCAATGTACCTTTCAGACCCGAAGGTGAATCAACAGAAGAGACATGCTATGGCGCAACGTCTAATAGCAGCCGCTGGTTCAACTTCTGCTAATTTATATAAGTTATGTCGGTTATGGCGTTGGAAAACTAAAAGGCTGCCACGAGGGTGACAGCCTTTAATTACAACTTGGTGTTTAGTGATATACCTTAGAAGCAATCCACCAGGGCCCAATATACGTCGTCTACTTTGTAACTGTCGACCATTACCACATCGCTGAGGTCACTAATGCGGATATAATAGTCAGCTAAGATAAACCAGCCAGTTTTAGCACCTTCAATTAGACGACCTACATCGAAGGTAAGTTTTTGCCCGCTTTGCATAGTGAGCTCTAAACGCCACGATTCAGCGGCCGGATAGAAGCCGTAATCTGCCTCTTCCAGATCATCTGGCGCAATTTTGCTGGCGTTAATGTCTTTCAGTAAGGTAAGGACTTCCGTTACATATTTAATGTTACAGGATTTACCATTCGCTTGCCAATTGCCACTCCGTTTAACCAGGGTGTTGGTAGTAGCCTTGCCACTCCAATCAACAGCGGTATAGACAATTCGATTTACAGTATCAGGATCAAACACCATAAGATCGCTACGTACTTTAGATACAGAACTAATAACCGCTTCAGCATTTTTAACCGGAGTCACGTAAACACCTTTCCGGGAGCTTGACTGCACATAGCGGAACTTACCATCGGGAGTGGTTTTACCCACATCGAGTTTAATGGTAGCTTTGTTGCTAAGTGTGGCAGTGATTTCGTAGCTACCAACCGCTGGGCTGAAACCGTAGTCGAAACCTTCGCTGTCGGGAGCGAATGAAACAGCCGATATTTCTAAGATATTATCCATCACCGCGCCTACAGCGAAAGCGACGGAACCATCGATAGACCATTGTCCATCATCATTTTTGCTGAATTCACGCTCAGACACATTGGTATCTGCATCAACGGTGGCAATAGAAAGGCCAACCACCCTGTCGGGATTTAGACCCATCATATCTGTACCTACTTTGTTCAGTTTATCGCTCAGGTTCTGGGCAATAAACTCTGTTACAGCGTAGGTATGTCCCCGGTCGGAGCTTTTAATGTAGTATAGGCGTTTATCGCTTAACTTATCGCCAATATCGAGCACTTTTTTGGTACCGTTCTTAAGAATCAATTCAAGATGCATGGTTGTACCTGGTTTTAAACCAGAACCGGAGCTAGAAAGGACATCGGCTACGCTGACGTAACGTAGATCGCGTAAGAGCATATCGACATCGAAGACGACGCCAGATGGACCTAACAGTGTGAACCAACGTCCGTCAACCAGTTTAACATGGCGCTCAATATTGTCGCCTTTATCCTTTGTTGTAGCCCGGGCTATGATCTCAACCACTTCATCGGGCTCAAAGTCCAACAGTTGGCTGTTAACCAAATCAATAGGACGCAGGCCAGTTAATTCTTCGGGAAGACCACGGACTAAGTAAAGATTATCGTTAACGGATGTCTTTACGTAGTATATTTCTGTCCTACCAAGACGACCAATAATAAAATCCTTGGTAACATCGCCTTCAACGAATGTAGCCGTAGCAAAGGGTTTATCCAACCCATACTTGGCTGGTGTAATGGTGCCGCTTATTACTTCGTCAGAGGCAATTTGGCTAAATAACCTAATAACATCGCAGATAGCCTCGTTATTAGCTTTGTCGTTAATAGGTGACCGCAACTGCCAATTATCGCCGGATAAAACAGCATGAATGGTCTGGCCAGATATGGTTACCTTCATATCGGTGACATTATTCACATCCATAGGAGCGAGGGCGGGTGCGGTCAATCCGTATATATCTTCAGGATCTATAGTGAATCTTTCTATTGGTTTTGGTCTACCGAATAAAATCATCCAAACTACAATAGCTGTTACGGCTAAAATGGTCAGCCATGTGACCACTCTTCCCGATACCCCTACAGTTCTGGGCATGGGCTTGCTCAATGCTATCGCCCCCTATGGTTCCTATACAACTGTAGATTCGCAAACGCACCTCATATATCCTCTAAGCGCGATGCAGTGTATTCTACCAATTGTTCGCATCCTTTTTAATACGCCAGGAAGCGGCTTGTTCCTTCCATAAAAAGCAACAAACTAAAGATGCCCCGGCAATAGGCCTTTGCGGACCGAATTTAACTGCTCTCTACTGAGTCATTATCATCATTATACAAAGCAAGTGGATCACCTTCGATAACAATAACAACTTGGTAGCCTTTTTTTCGAGCACGGTTATATAAGGTAGCCACAGTAGAGAGTGACACATCTAGACGCTGCGCCACTGCGGTATTTGCTAAACCCATCTCTTTTAAAGTGACAACTTGTTTCTCGCGAAAAGAGAGTTGCTCGGCTCCCCGTATTTCTAAACGCACCGTCACTGCTCCTATTCAGTAGCTTTAAGAAGTTATCCACAACCTGTGGACAACCTGTGGACAAGTGTTGTACAAAATGTGGATGAATGTGTGGATCTTCTCTTCGCAGGGCGCCCGCTCCTGCTACTTACCTATTGATTTGGTAGCATTATTGCGGGTATGCTGGTGTGGATGGGAGGTACGGGTTATGGCCAATTTGAAGGGGAAACGGGTAGTGCTAGGAGTAACTGGTGGTATAGCTGCGTACAAGGCAGTTGAGCTACTGCGTTTATTGGTAAAAGCTGGTGCGGATGTAAGAGTGGTAATGACTCCGGCTGCAATGCAATTTGTCCAACCGTTAACCTTCCGTGAATTGTCGTATCATCCTGTGGTCAGCGATATGTTCGCTGAACCTAAGCAATGGTTGATGCAGCATCTTTCCTTGGCAGAAGGGTGCGATGTAATGGTCATAGCTCCTGCTACAGTAAACACTATTGCCAAAATTGCCCATGGCATAGCCGATAATTTGCTATGTACTACAGTGTTGGCTACTACTGTTCCGGTAGTATTAGCACCAGCGGCTGATACCCATATGTGGAGCAACCCTATCACCCAGCACAATGTGGCGAAACTACGCCAATTAGGCTATCACTTTGTCGGGCCGGGTACTGGTCAGCTAGCTCGCAATGTTGTAGGAGAGGGGCGGATGGCAGAACCAGCACAAATATTGGACAAAGTGACCGATGTTTTAGGCGCAAGCAAAACAAACTCATCCTTGGCCGATCTACGCATTTTAATAACTGCCGGGCCGACACAGGAGCCAATTGACCCTGTTCGCTTCTTAAGTAACCGTTCTTCCGGGAAAATGGGTTACGCCTTGGCGGAGGCTGCCTGCCAGCGGGGTGCTAATGTAACTTTAGTGAGTGGTCCGGTGGCCTTGCCGGCTCCAGATGGTGTAGAGCTAGTAGCGGTTGAAACTGTAGCCCAGATGCACCAAGCGGTATGTGATCGTTTTGCCCAGACTGACATTTGCATAGGAGCAGCAGCTCCGGCTGATTACCGGGTAGCAGCGCCGGCTAAACAAAAAATCAAACGTCAACCAGGTGAAGAGTTGCAATTGCAGTTAACACCAACAGAAGATATTTTGGCTCAAGTGGGAGCGGTTAAAAATCAGCAGGTGATTGTGGCCTTTGCCGCAGAAACCAAAGATTTGCTGGTCAACAGCCGGGCCAAATTAGTTAGTAAAAATGCCGATATGCTGGTGGCTAATGATGTAACTGCACCAGGTTCTGGTTTTAATGTAGATACTAACCAAGTTACACTACTGTTTGCAGATGGGCACGAAGAAGAGCTACCATTAATGCCAAAAAGAAAGCTAGCTGATATTATTCTCGACCGAGCTTGCGAACTATATCGGCAGCGCTAGCCCGCTGATACGCCAGGTACAAACCGTCCAGTGTAAGCTGATCATCGAACACTTGCACTTCGGTGGATACACTCGATATAACATGGGCGTACCCACCAGTGGCTACCACGCGGGGGGTAGGTGGTCCCATCTCTTTTTTAATATGGCGTATAATGGCATCTACCTGACCGGCAGTGCCATAAATAACACCGGAGCGAATGGCATCGATGGTATTGTTGGCAATGGCAGTTGAAATACGCGTTAGTTCAACACGCGGCAACTTAGCAGTTTTTTGAGCGAGTGCTTCCAGCGATAATTGCACACCGGGTGCAATGGCACCGCCTAGGTACTCAGCATCTCGAGAGACTGCCTCAAATTTAGTAGCGGTGCCCAAATCAACTACAATTACTGGGCGACCGTATTTACACATAGCAGCATAAGCGTTAACTAAGCGATCTGCACCTAACGATTCAGGCGGCTCGTATAAAATGCGCAGGCCCAAATCTATATTTGCCGATATCACCAATGGGTTACACTGCAAATAGGTGTGGCACATGCCCAGCAAAGCGTCGAGAACTGCTGGCACTACGCAGGAAATGGCCACACCTTTAATACTTGTAGCATCAACGGTGTGTAAGCGGAAGAATTGATTGATAAGTACGCCGTACTCATTGGCACTGCGGTTATTACAGGTAGAAGTGTGCCAACGCGCCACAAGGACGTCCTGTTTATAGACACCCCAAACCATGCTGGTATTTCCCACATCAATTACTAACAGCATGGCGACGCTCCTTATGCAATCACAATGTTGCAGATTTTATCCGGCACTACAATTACCTTTTTAATCTGCTTACCAGCGATTTCAGTTTTTACTCGTTCGCTAGCAAGCGCTTGCGCTTTTACGTCATCCTCATGTGACTTGGCAGGTATTAAGAGCTTATCGCGCAAACGGCCATTAACTTGTATAACTATCTCTACCATATCATCTTGGATAAGTTTTTCGTCGTATGTTGGCCATGGCTCGTAGGTTAGCGTTTCATTATGACCCAAGCGTTGCCACAGCTCTTCAACAATATGAGGGGCGAAAGGTGAGAGTAGCAGTAAAAAGCCTTCAGCGATGTTGCGAGGTAACGCTGTTTGTTTGGCTGCCTCGTTCACAAAAGTCATCATTTGGGCAATCGCCGTATTAAACCGCAGTTCTTCTACGTCCTCGGTCACCTTTTTAACCGTTTTATGATACACCCTATTGAGGTTATCGTCGGGCTCGCTATCAGTGATAGGGGTCAGACCACCATTTTCATTTACATATAGACGCCACACGCGTCGTAAAAAGCGCAAACAGCCTTCGACACCTTGGGTGCTCCAGGGTTTTACAGCTTCCAGTGGGCCCATAAACATTTCATATAACCGTAGGGTATCGGCACCTTGGTTTTGGACAATATCGTCAGGATTGATCACATTGCCCCGCGATTTGCTCATTTTTTGACCATCTTCACCCAAAATCATACCCTGGTTGACCAGCCGCTGGAAGGGTTCTTTGGTGGAGACTACGCCAATGTCGTAAAGGACTTTGTGCCAAAAACGGGCGTACAATAAGTGAAGAACAGCGTGTTCTGCTCCACCGACGTATAAATCGACTGGCATCCAGCGATTTTCTAGCTTTTTATCAACTAGAGCCTCGTTGTTGTCTGGGTCAATAAACCGCAAGTAATACCAGCAGCTACCAGCCCACTGTGGCATAGTGTTGGTTTCCCGCCGTGC
>CAYMKM010000032.1:0-10204 GCA_964390985.1 uncultured Clostridia bacterium
CTCCCCTTACGCATAAAAGGTATAGCTGGTAGCCAACGACGCAAACGTGTAAAGGAATGCCTAGAGATGGTGGGCTTATGGAAACGAGCCCATCACCGGGCTTTTGAGCTTTCCGGTGGTGAACAACAACGAGTCGGTATTGCTCGAGCCTTAGCCACCAAGCCACGTTTGCTTTTAGCTGATGAACCTACTGGAGAACTAGATTCGCGCACAGGCCACAAAGTCCTCACTCTTTTTCAAGATATTATTCAGCAAGAAAGTATCACTGTGTGCATGGTAACCCATAACCCCGATGCTGTTTCTTTCGCCAATGTGGTCTACCATATGGCCGATGGCAAAATTACCAGTTAAGCCCCCGTTTAAGGGAAGGAGGCTACTGCTTATGCGAGTGTTACGTATTACCCTTCTAGCAATAGTTTTGCTAACCATATCTGGCTGCTCACTCTTGCCACCCGAAGAGGAGTACGATGTACCAGCATTGGAAGATCCCCCACCTTCCCGTGCTGTATTGCATTCTGTAGAAGTTGGGGATATTGCCGATAAAATAAAGTCGCTCGGCCGCGTTTCACCAGCACTGGAAAACACTTTGTATTTCACCCGTTCTGGCACTATTAAGTCTATGAAAAACATCCCTAATCAACGTGTTAAAAAAGGCGATATATTGGCTCAGCTAGAGATGGGCGATAAAGAACACTCTTTGCAGATGTCAGCTATATCATTGCAAGAGTCCAAGCTACGCTTGGACTACGAGGAACAACTAGCCGCCATAGAAGGCCGCAGTGACAGTGTGGATATGCAAATCCGTCGCCTATCTTATAGCAGAGCTGAGGCCGATTTTAATTACTTGAAAGAACAACTAGAGGGTGGCATTATTCGTGCACCTTACGATGGTATTATATCGAACATCCTCAAGCAGGCCGGCAATTCCGTAAAAGAATACGAAGCAGTCCTACGCATACAGAATCCATCTGAATTAGAAGTTACCGTAGAGCTAACCAACGAGGATGATTTCACTCGCATCACCTTGGGCATGCCAGTGCGAGTAGAAATTAGCAAAGGACGCTGGGTAGGGGCCTTTATTACCCAAATCCCTTCATATAGCGAGCGGAACGCTCTAGGTCCCGAAAAAGATAACCGAGTACGCATTCGTTTCGCTAACCCTGATGTCTACCAACCAGTTATGAACGCCATGTTCTCAGTAGAGATTATTGTACATGAAGAGAAAGATGCTATGTTGGTACCTAAAGCGTGTTTACACGAGTTTATGGGCCGCTCATATGTACGCGTACTTGACGGTGAAACCCGACGCGAAGTCGATGTGGAGGTTGGTATCCGCACCGACCCGCTTAAAACACAAATTTTGGCTGGCCTAGAGCCAGGAATGCAGATGATATGCCGCTAGAGAGTAGGTGGAACACGTGCGGTTTCTCTCCATATTGTTGATGACTATCAAGCAAATCATCAACAATTGGCGCTTGGAGGTTAGCCTGCTAGTGGGGCTAGCTGTCAGTGTAGGTGTAGTCTCTTCTATCCCTATATACACCTCCGGTGCCCTGCAAGATGCCTTCATTCGTCAATGGATGGCTTCCAGTGAAGGCCGCCCCCCATTTGGCATTATGGTCAGCCACTGGTCCTTCACTCAGAATGTTGCTACTTTAGCGCAATATAAGGAACTCCACACCTACTTGGAAGCAGAGGTTGATAGTGTTTTTAACCAAACCGCTCAAAGCTACACCCAGGCGGGTAGTATTGAAGTAAACTTCTTTACCCCGGTTCGCCCTGATCTTGCCCCTCCACAATACCCCTACGCTGATATCCGCTACATCACTGGTATGGAAGACAGGGTTAATATAATAGATGGCCGCTGGTATAATAACGAAATTGGATCAGACGGCATTATTGAAGCTGTGGTAGATGAAGGGGCACTAGATGAACTAGATTTGTTATTAGGTGAGTGTTATTCATTCTGGTACAGTGTACCCAATAAAAATGTGGACGGGCGGCCACTAGAGGTAGAAGTTTTATTTAGGATAGTGGGCGTATTCCGGCCAGTAAAAGAGATGCTAACTAACCCGGAATGGTTGTACCCGCCACCTTTTACCGGCACTTTCTTTATCAGTAAACAAGTGTTGCTTGAGCATCTCATAGGCCACCATGAACTAGCGGGCTCTTGGGATTGGTATTGGGTGTTCGATCATACTAAAGTGCAAGTACACCAACTGCCAGAGTTAATTAGTACCCTCAGCAAATTAGATACCGAAATAGGACGCATATTACCGGAAACACGCATCTGGAATTCGCCGCAAAGATTGTTTCAATATATAAATCAACGTGCGAAGGCTGTCTCTGTATTTTTGGGCGCCTTTGCTGTACCAATATTGGGTATGGTGTTTTACTACGTTATTCTTACTGCTAGCCTTGCAGTTAACCGCCGCCGCAATGAAATTGCCATGCTGCGTAGCCGTGGCGGTAGTTTTCTGCAAATAGTGTTCATTTTTCTGTTGGAATGGTTGCTGTTAGGCTGCCTGGCCTATATTATTGGCCCGTATATTGGCTTGGCTATTGCTCGTGTAATGGGTGCTGCTGCAGGCTTTCTCTCGTTTACAGGTCGGCGGGCACTACCGGTAATGATTGTACCCGATGCTACCCGTTACGGAGCTTATGCTCTTGGGCTGGCATTGTTGGCCTGCTTATTGCCAGTGTTTGGCGCTTCACGCCATAGCATTGTCACATTCAAGCAAGAGATGGTGCGCACTCACAAACAAGCCGCTTGGAAACAGTTCTTGCTCGATTTTATCTTGCTGGGGGTAGCCTATTACGGTTACCGCAGCCTTAGCCAACAAAAGCTTCTCCTCACCAACCTAGGTGGCGAACAAGGGGCTACGGCCCTAATGGATCCGTTACTCTTTTTTGTACCATTGGTATTTCTCCTGGGTGCTGGCCTGTTCATTTTACGTATTTTCCCTTATATTATGGCTTTCCTGGCTTGGTGTACTCAGCGTTTACCCGGTGTATGCTGGCCACTTACTGCCCGGCACCTAGCCCGTAATTCACGGGAGTATACTCCATTATTACTGCTATTGATTATCACTGTTTCGCTAGGCATCTACTCAGCTTGCACTGCCCGTACGCTATCTACTAATCTAATAGATCGCATTCACTATGCTCACAGCGCCGATGCCGTAATTAAAGAGCAATGGACAATACCCACTGCCGGTGGAGAAGATACTCTTGATTCTGAAGAGGTGGAGCCGCTTATATTTGAACCCCCCTTCTACATTCATAACCAGCTACCGGGAGTTACCGGTGCTGCTCGTGTTCTTACTCAAAGCATTACTGTAAAAGCAGGTGGCTCTTATAAAGGCAACGCCCAAATGATGGCCATTGTACCCAAAGAGTTTGGCGAAATAAGCTGGTTTCGCTCCGATATGGCGCCAAACCACTTTTTCGACTACTTAAATCTGCTCACCAGGCATCCGGAAGGCGTTCTTGTTTCGCACCAGTTTTTAGAAGATAACTCCCTCCAGCCAGGTGACTGGTTAGAGCTCTCCATGAAAAACCAGCCTATTGACGTTTATGTTGTCGCGGCAATTGATTTATGGCCCACGCTTTATCCGGATGACGGACCTATGTTCATTACCAATTTGGAGCATGTGCAGTATTACACCACATTGGAGCCTTACTCCATATGGCTAAGAATGGAGAGGGGTGCTCAGTTAGAACCCGTTGTTGAGGCTTTGCGCGAGAAGGGTATTTGGGTAATAGATGCCTTTGATACTCGTATGGAATTACAGCAAAACCAGCGAGACCCAAACGTTATGGGCTTCTTTGGCATTTTGTCAATTGGCTTTATCGTCTCTGTATGCGTCACTATAATGGGCTTCTTCCTGTTCACTTTGTGGTCTTTACGCTCTCGCATGCTGCAATTTGGAGTACTGCGGTCAATTGGGCTTTCAGTGCAGCAATTATTGTCTATGTTAGCGTTAGAACAATTTTTTACTGTGGGTGTCGGTTTAGCAGCTGGTACTCTGTTAGGTATACTTACCAGCGAACTATTTCTACCGTTCCAAGAGCAAAACGATCAGTTTAAAGCCTCTATACCCAAGTTTATTATTATCAGTGAACAAGCAGATTTCATGAAGATCTACCTTACGCTAGGCTCCATGCTACTGGTTGGCATTCTGTTGTTGGTAGTTGTATTATTGCGCATGCGCCTAGCCGATGCGGTGAAGCTAGGAGAGGAAGTGTAGGTTGGTGCGATTAAAACCCGATACACAAAACATGGCTGATACTGCTATAGCTAACCCTACCCGAGCTCAGGCTGCACCTGGCGAACCGTTTATTGTCTGCCAAAACCTGGTAAAGATCTTTAAAATAGATGAAATAGAAGTGTTTGCTCTGCAAGGTTTGGATTTAGAGATCAAACGCGGTGAAGTAATGGCCATCATTGGGGTTAGTGGCAGCGGTAAATCCACTCTGCTAAACGTGCTCGGTGGCCTGGATACACCTAGTGCAGGCCGGGCCTTTGCAGCAGGGTGGGACCTATTACGCATGTCGCGGCGGCAACGCATTCGTTATAAGCGGCAAACTGTTGGTTTTGTTTGGCAAAATGTGACGCGCAATTTAATCCCCTACCTCACCGCTTTAGAGAACGTTGAATTACCCATGCTACTTAATGGACAGCGCAACCGAGAATACGCCAAGGAGTTACTAGCCGCCGTCAACCTGGAGCAAAGAATGCAGCACACTCCCCGACATATGTCTGGCGGAGAGCAACAACGGGTGGCTATTGCCATTGCCCTAGCCAATAGGCCTTCTATTTTATTAGCTGATGAACCAACTGGCGCACTTGACACACGCACAGGGGCTACAGTATTGGATGTATTTAACCAAGTGCGCGACCTTTTCGGGGTAACGGTGGTAATTGTGACACACGACCATAGTATTGCCAATGCAGTTGATCGTTGGATAGAGATTCGCGATGGCAAAACCAGTTCAGAAGCGGTGCGCCGCGATGTTTGCGATGCCAGCGACTCACACGACCGCTACACTTTACTGGATTCGGCGGGCCGTCTGCAATTACCCATTTCTTATATAGAAAACTTAGGTTTACAAGGCCCTGGGCGGGTAAAGTTAACCGTAGATGGCTCCCGTATACTCATTGAACCGCCTGAAGATGGCGATACGCAAAACGCAGAAGCCCTTTGAGCTATTTTATATTACACATCTATTAAAACAAAAAACCGCCGTATGTGGCGGTCCTTTGTTTTGGCTCCCCGGACTGGACTCGAACCAGTAACCACCCGGTTAACAGCCGGGTGCTCTACCATTGAGCTACCGAGGATCAACTGCATTGAATGCTTTTACATAGTACCAAACAGGGCTAGGCCTGTCAAGTGTATTTTTGGGACCTGTTCTTCGTTGATAATTAGTATATTATGCCTGGTCAAGCTGGGCTTTTAACCTCTTTGCCAAGCGGGCTAGCGTGGCTGCATCCATTGCCCGTAAATCAGCCTTGCTTACCCGTACACCAAGAGTGGCTTCTACCCTTCTAATAGTAATAGGATCCAGCCTATCCAACGTTTTCTGCAAAGCCTTGGGATCATCTAGTAATCCTTCGTACCGTTGTAACCGCCGACGCATATGCTGTTTCGTTTGTGCATCCATATTGCGAATAGCAGTCTGCCCTTGCCTTAGTAACTCTTCATAACTAGCCATTAATTAACATCCTCCCCCGCATCCTCTAACATACGCAGGAGCAAGGAAAAAGTGCACAAAAAGCGACGGTAACCCGTCGCTATAGCTGATACTAAGCATGCCTTCACTAATCTGTTGCGTCTTCTGGAACCCCGCGCCGTACATTCACGGTACGCACACGAGTGGGCATAAGAACTTGCCGCAAGTGCTCCAACGCTTTCTCAGTCTCGCCACTACCACAAGTAAATACATCAATAGCTGCATAACCTGATTCAGGATAGGTATGAATACTCAAGTGGCTCTCTGCCAATAGTAACATACCTGTGAACCCATGAGGCTCAAACTTGTGCCACTCTTCACCTAACACTGTCATGTTGGCAGCCTGTGCGGCCCGGTGTAATACCTCCAACAGTTCGCCAGCATTGTTGAGGCGGTCGAAATCGACCCCCCAAAAATCTGCTAGGATGTGGGCCCCCACAGTGTCGTACATCTTCATCCCGACCACCCTTTCTGTCAAGACAAAGTGCATCGACCCCATAGCGAGCCTGATCACCAGACTGCCACCGGCAGCTTTCATCAGGTATAGCCGTAGGTCGTCTTTTTATCTACACAGACATTAATTATAAGCCTATCCACCTCTGTGTCAATGGTTTATGCAAAAATGATATGAGTATATTATGCATTATGTTCAAGCCCTGTACACAAGAGATCGGTTAAGCTTGCTGTCCGGCTCATGGTCCGGCTAATGACACCGAAATAATATATAAAGTCAATGCGATCTTCTATCAGCTCGGAACCTGTCTCAATATCGATAATGGTAGTTAGTTCCCCCGTAAGCGTACGCAACCAGCCATGAGCAACGTGGGGATAAGTAGCAATACCAACAGCCTATTTCACATACACATCCTCCCTTTCATTAATACTGGGCTGATTCGGTGCTTATCAGTAACTTCCTTGCCTTTTTTACTCTTGCCTACTCGAGTATACAGGTATACAATGTGTGTGAAGTCTTTCACGATATTTATATCATCCGCACATCTACTGTCGGCAGTTGTCGGCAGAAAGAGTTGTGCCAGGTCAGCCGCCTGTTATCAGCGCGGCGTTTAATAAAACTAATATTGTGATTTTCTTCACGTATACGTCACACAATAGCAGACCGGGGGGCATTTATGGCAATATTGCAAACCCGCGAGGCCGATTGTCGAGATTGTTACGCTTGTGTGCGTTCTTGTCCAGTTAAAGCAATTAAAATTACCACCGGGCATGCTCAGGTGGTTGCAGATATGTGCATCTTAGATGGGACTTGTATAGCTGCTTGCCCCCAGGGGGCTAAGCAGGTAGCTGACAATACTGATTTGGTCAGAACCATGCTGGCCACAGAGCGCGTCGCCTTTAGTTTAGCACCTAGTATTGCTGCCTTTTATACTCCCGCAGTGGTTGCTGCTGCCCTTAGGCAGTTAGGCGCAGTAGCTGTAACAGAGACAGCGGAAACGGCCGGTT
Source organism: uncultured Clostridia bacterium (assembly GCA_964390985.1). GTDB lineage: Bacteria > Bacillota > Limnochordia > DTU080 > DTU080 > CAYMKM01. The sequence goes on from CAYMKM010000032.1 coordinate 7,198, forward strand.
GGGTCTCCCTTGCTACTTACGAGGCGAAACAAAATGGGCAAGGATCACCGGTTATCTCTAGCAGTTGCCCCGCTGTAGTAAATTTGGTCGAAAAATACTACCCTGGCTGCCTAACTTACCTAGCCCCTGTGGTGTCGCCGATGATAGCCCACGGTCGAGTTATTAAGTCAGCGCTAGGCAATGTAAAGGTAGTGTCTGTCGGCCCTTGCATTGCTAAAAAGGAAGAACGTATAAACGATGTTACCACAGCAGTTGATGTGGTGCTCACCTTTACCGAACTAGACAAAATGTTAAGCAGCGACCTACCCAACTGGCAGTTGTTACCTGCAGAAGGGTTAGATCATTTTGTTGGTGATGTTACTCGATCAACAGTAAGGCAATTCCCTTTGCCCGGCGGTATGAAACCGCTATTACCTACATCGGCCGATGATGTGTTAGTCATCACCGGAGTGAAACGCTGTGCGGAATTTTTGGCTGATTTTGTGCGCACTCGCCAAGTACCAGCTGCGGTGGTTGAGCTAATGGCCTGTGAGGGCGGTTGCGTAGGCGGCCCCACTTTAACTACTCACCAACCTCTTTTCCGGAACGAAATGGCAGTGCGTATGTTTGCTGCCCCTAAAAACGATGAATTGCCCGGTAATCAACGGGCTAACTACAAATATGGTCAGGTTCCGTTGGCCCGCACTTTTACTGATCGTCGTCCGCGTTTACCGCAACCGAGTGAAGAAGAGATCAAAGCCATATTAGCTAGCATCGGTAAGCATAACCGCGCAGATGAACTAAACTGCGGCGCTTGCGGATATGATTCATGCCGCGATAAAGCTATCGCTGTGTTTCGCGGTCTGGCAGAACGCGAGATGTGCATTCCTTATATGCGTAGTAAAGCAGAATCTTTGGCAGAGGTGACCATTGCAGCCACGCCTACAGCGGTATTGGTAGTAAACCGTAGTTTGCACTTACTGGCATTAAACCCAGCAGCAGAGCTGTTGTTTAATTGCCATACCGATGAATGGGTGGGCCGTCCGTTGCCGCAGTTGATTCCTGCGAATCGAGTGGAGCAAGTGTTTAGCAGTGGTGAAAATAGCACCGGTATCACCCGCTTCCCCAAATACGACATTGTAGTACGCGAAATGGTAGCCTACGACGCCCATAATGATTTGGCAATTATTCTATTAACCGACATTACAGCTGACATGGCTCAGCAAAAGGAATTGACACAACTTAAGGACCTAACCTTGAGTAAAGCGCAAGAGGTTATCGATAGGCAAATGCGAGTGGCTCAGGAGATTGCTGGTCTTCTGGGTGAGACCACAGCAGAAACCAAGTTCATCTTAACTGAACTGATGCGCATTTTAGCCCAAAAGGAGGATGAGGCTGTATGAATACGCAACTTGATCGGCTTGTAGTAGAACACAGCCTCATAAACCTGGCAAAATCGGGCGAGGAATTATGTGGTGACTGTGTACAGCTAGCTAAACGGAATGGATCAACCGTAGCAGTACTGGCTGATGGGTTAGGAAGCGGTGTAAAGGCCAATATTCTAGCCACGCTAACCGCACGCATCGCCGCCACTATGTCCAAACATGGCCTTCCTTTGGAGGATGTTGTTGATACTCTCACCCGCACCCTACCAGAGTGCCGTACACGCAAACTAGCCTATTCTACTTTCACTATCGTTCAAATTGCTGACGATGGCATGACCTACCTAGCTGAATTCGATAACCCACCTGTCATTGTGCTGCACGACGGTGAGTTGCTACCGTTAAAGCGCTCGGAACGAAATATAGATGGCCACCATGTGGCAGAGACAAATGTACAGTTGAACGATGGCGATTTTGTGGTGGCCGTAAGTGATGGTGTAGTGAATGCTGGTTTGGGCCGCATTACCCCACTTGGTTGGAGTTGGGATTATTTAGCTGGCTTTTTGTGTCGTAATGTAGATGAAAACGAAACAGCACAAGAGTTAGCCCTTCGTATTGAACGAACCTGTCGGCAGTTATATGGAGGTCATTTGCAAGATGACACTACAGCATTGGTGATGAAAGTGCGCACCCCGGTAACCGTAATGTTGGTAGTAGGACCGCCTGAAAACAAACGTGACGATGCCAAAATGGCAGCCCTTCTCCAGCAATACAGCGGACGACGGGTTGTTTGCGGGGGAACCACCGCTCAAATAATTGCGCGGGAGTGGAGCGCCCCTATACGTGTAGATATACCAATTGAAGATATAAGTGTACCACCGTTAGCACATATACCAGGTGTTGATTTAACTACAGAAGGAATCATCACTATCAGCCAGACCTTGGGTTATATTCGTAACAATCATCTTTTAATTGGCAACAACAGCACACCAGCCCGGTTAGCCCGGTTACTACTTGGTGCAGATGATATTCATTTTGTGGTAGGTCGAGCTATAAATCCTGCCCACCAAAACCCGGCGCTAGGTGGCGGCTTAGCATTGAAACTGAAGGTAATTGAGGAGTTGCAACGGGAAATGGAAGCACTTGGTAAAAAAGTGCAAGTCACCTGTTTTTAGGTTCAGTAAAGAAGGGAGTAAAAGAATGTCACAGGTAACCACAACCACCACCCTCACAGGTTCAGATGAAGTGTCTAACCTCATGCGGGTGAACGAGGCGATCGCTCGACATGGAAAGCAAGCTGCATCTCTCATGCCCATTCTGCAGGAGGTGCAAGAGATCTACCATTATTTGCCCGAAGAGATTCTTACTTACATTGCAACAGCATTGGCATTATCGCCAGCGACAGTTTACGGGGTGGCCACTTTTTACGCCCAATTTTCACTGCAACCTAAAGGCAAATGGGTGATACGCGTCTGCGATGGCACCGCTTGTCATGTGCGCAAATCGAAACCAGTGTTGGAGGCTATTCGCAATAAGCTTGGTCTTAGTGAAGGCATGCAAACCACCGGTGATCACCGCTTTACCGTGGAAATAGTATCGTGCTTAGGTGCCTGCGGTTTAGCACCAGTGGTGGTAATAAACGGTCA
>CAYMKM010000032.1:10304-15022 GCA_964390985.1 uncultured Clostridia bacterium
CAGCTGGAGATAAAGTTGAGCTAACCTGGACTGACGATGCATGTGCATCAGAGACTCCAGATACCGCCTCTGATAATATTGCCATCAAACATAGCGGTTGTCATGGTTTCTGCGAAATGGGGCCGTTAGTCCGCATAGAACGCCGTTACCCAACAACTAATAAAGGCGCAAAGAGCATTCTCTACTGCAAAGTGCAAGCTAGTGATGTTGATGAGATGTTTGAGCGCACTGTACTTCAAGGTGAAGTAATAGAGCGTTTACTCTACGAGCATCCAGTAACTGGTCATCGGTATACAAGCCAGGAGGACATTCCTTTTTACGCTCGGCAAACCCGTTTATCTTTAGCCAATTGTGGTCATATAGACCCAGATGATATCGATGAGTATCTTGCCCACGATGGATATGCAGCAGCAGCTAAAGCACTTTTAGATATGACTCCTGAACAAGTAGCCGCCGAAGTGAGCTCTTCTGGCCTACGGGGTAGAGGTGGCGGTGGGTTTCCTACCGGGCGTAAGTGGGAACTAACCCAAAGGGAGCCGGGTGAAATAAAATATATGATCTGTAATGGCGACGAGGGCGACCCGGGAGCTTTTATGGATCGCTCAGTCATGGAGGGTGACCCCCACCGGGTGCTAGAAGGGATGCTCATTGGTGCTTATGCTATTGGTGCCAGTGAGGGTTATGTATATGTGCGTGCTGAGTATCCGCTAGCTGTAAAGCGTTTACGCCACGCTGTAGAACAAGCAGAAGCCGAAGGGTTGCTAGGGAAGAACATCCTTGGTAGCGGTTTTGATTTACACATACACATCAAAGAAGGTGCCGGTGCCTTTGTCTGCGGCGAAGAGAGTGCCTTGATCGCTTCTTTAGAAGGTCAACGTGGCATGCCCCGACCCAAACCGCCTTATCCTGCACAGAAAGGCTTGTGGGGGAAACCAACCTGCATTAATAACGTGGAGACTTTGGCTGCTGTACCCTTCATTATTTTCCACGGAGCCGAAACCTACCATAAGTATGGCTCAGCTAAGAGCCCAGGTACAAAAACTTTTGCTTTAACAGGGGCCGTGGCCAATACTGGGTTAATTGAAGTGCCCATGGGCCGCACCTTGCGCGAGGTAGTGTTTGGCATTGGTGGCGGCATTCGCAATAATAAAGAATTTAAGGCAGTACAAATAGGTGGCCCCTCCGGCGGTTGCCTTACCAAAGAGCACCTAGACCTTCCACTAGACTACGATTCATTGCAATCAGTGGGCGCCATGATCGGTTCAGGCGGCCTAGTAGTAATGGATGAGGACACCTGCATGGTAGAAGTGGCTCGCTTCTTCATGAGTTTTACCCAAAACGAATCGTGCGGTAAATGTGTCCTCTGCCGTGAAGGCACCAAACGCATGCTGGAAATATTACAGAAGATAGTGGCCGGTGAAGGTTCATTAAAAGATCTCGAGCTACTGGAAGAGCTGGCTGAAGTGGTAAAGGAGGGCTCGCTGTGTGGTTTAGGTAAAACAGCGCCCAACCCAATTATTACCACCCTTAAGCATTTTCGCGATGAGTACCTGGCTCATGTACAAGAACACCGCTGTCCATCCCATGTTTGCCAGGCTTTGAAACAATACGTAATCAACCCTGAGAAGTGCAAAGGTTGCGGGTTATGCGCACGCGCTTGCCCCACCAAAGCCATTAGTGGCCAAATTAAAAAGCCGTTCGTTATTGATACTGATAAGTGCGTCCGTTGTGGTGTATGTGCGGGTACATGTCGGTTTAAAGCCATTGAGGAGGTGGCGTGATGGGTGCGCAAATCACGCAAGAGAATACTGTAACGGTAAATGGACGTCCTATACCTATAGATGGAGAAAAAAACCTACTTGAGTTGGTGCGCAAAGCAGGTATTGATCTGCCCACTTTCTGCTACCACTCGGAGCTCTCTGCTTTTGGCGCTTGTCGGCAATGCTTGGTCGAGACCACCGATGGTCGTATTCTTGCGGGCTGCTCCACACCGCCGGCCCCTGGCATGAGCATTTTAACCCATACGCCACGTGTACAAAAAATAAGGAAAGTGGCCTTGGAGCTGCTATTAGCCAATCATGATCGGGAATGCACCACCTGCAAGAAGAGTGGCTCGTGTAACCTGCAAGATTTAGCAAATCGCTACAATATCAACGAGGTGCGCTTTGGAAAGCGCGACGAGAAACTACCGCTCGATCTTTCCAGCCCTTCAATTGTACGCGACCCCAATAAATGCATCCTTTGTGGTGATTGTGTACGCATGTGCCGCGAAGTGCAAGGCATAGGCGTACTCGATTTTGCCCACCGTGGTTCACGCATGGTGGTAACCCCAGCATTTGGTAAAAAACTGTCGGAAGTTGATTGTGTGGGTTGTGGCCAATGTGCCGCAGTTTGTCCCACTGGTGCACTAACTGTAAAATCCCAGACTAGCGAAGCCTGGGACGCCTTAAACGATAAAAACAAGACTGTCATCGTACAAATAGCACCAGCCGTAAGGGTCGCCATTGGCGAAGCCTTTGGCATGAAACCTGGAGAAATAAGCCTAGGCAAGCTCGTAACAGCGTTGCGTATGCTAGGCTTTAATAAGGTGTTCGACACCTGCTTTACCGCTGATTTAACAGTTATGGAAGAAACCAGCGAGTTTATCAGTCGTCTGCAAAAAGGAGAGCGGTTACCACAATTTACCTCCTGCTGCCCGGCCTGGGTGAAATATGCGGAGCAATACTGCTCTGATCTGCTTCCTAATCTTTCTACATGTCGCTCACCTCAGCAGATGTTCGGCTCATTAGCTAAGCGTTTTTACGCCGCCCAGCTGAAAATAAAACCAGAGGATCTCTATGTAGTTTCGCTAATGCCTTGCACGGCGAAAAAGTTCGAGGCCACAAGGCCTGAGTTCACTCATAACGGCGTACCCGATGTGGATCTGGTGTTAACCACCCAGGAGATTGCTCACATGATAAAAGAGGCGGGCATCTCTTTCGCCGATTTACCTGAGGACTCATTAGATATGCCCTTTGGCTTCACCACTGGTGCAGGTGTGCTATTTGGCGTAACCGGAGGTGTAGCAGAAGCAGCATTGCGTGCTGCTCATTACCTAATCACCGGCGAAGTACTACAAGACGTGAATTTCACTGCAGTACGCGGTTTAGATGGCCTACGCGAGGCCGAGGTGGTTGTGGGTGGGCAAACAGTGCGCATAGCTATAATTAACACTTTAGGGCAAGTTAAGGAGCTCATTCGTCGCTTACGCAATGGCGAAGTGCAATACGACTTAATTGAAGTGATGGCCTGCCCAGGTGGCTGTATTGGTGGGGCTGGCCAAATAGGTCAAAACACCCTGGAAACAAGGAGTAAACGAGCAGCAGGTATTTATAAAGCTGATACACGCATGCAACTACGCAGAGCTGAAGAAAACCCGCTGGTGAAGAATGTATACGAACAGTGGTTAGATCGTGTTGGCAGCCCAGCAGCACACGCTGTACTGCACACTAACTATACCGAGCGTTGCCGTATCCATGGAGAAAACATTGATGTTACGCCCGGACCACAGGAAAGCGAGAAACTAAACGTAACAGTCTGTGTAGGTACTTGCTGCTATTTAAAAGGATCATCCCAAATTCTAGGTAGCCTAACCAAGCAACTGGATAAATCCGGTTTGGCTAATCAAGTAAATTTGCAGGCCACCTTCTGCCTGGAAAACTGCAGTGGGCCGGCCTCCGCAAAAATTGGCGACAAGGTAATAGGTGGTTTGACGCCTAATAAAGTGCCAACCATTATGGCGGAAATTGAAGGTCAGCTTCAAAAAACAAAAACTGTACGGAGGTGAATGCATTTTGACCCAGACAACCGATAATCGTCCGGTTGTGCAACTACCACGCCCCACACTCGAAAGACTGCCCGCCTACCATAGGTGTATTAGCGCAGCAGTAGTTAACGGCGAGCAGTTTATTTCCTCCGCCGAATTAGGTAGGCGCCTAAACATTGACGAAGCTCAAGTGCGTCGCGATTTAAGTCTTGTATGGGGAAAGGGTCGCCCTGGGTTAGGATATGAAGCAGCTTCACTGATAACACGTCTAGATGAAGTACTAGGTTATAACAACGTAGCCGATGCTGTACTGGTAGGCGCAGGCCGATTAGGGCGGGCATTATATGCTTATCCAGGATTTAAACGTTACGGATTAGAAATTGCTGCTGTGTTTGATGTTGATAGTGCTGTAATAGGTCAAATGCTTCAGGGCGGAGCCCATGGTGAACAAGTTGTTTTATCTGCTATTAAAATGCCGGATTTGGTGAGACGCATGCATATTCAACTAGGTATTATTACCGTTCCGGCAGATAGTGCACAACTGGTAGCTAACGATATGATAAAAGCTGGCATACGCGCTATATGGAACTTCGCTCCTATACGCTTAAAGGTGCCTAATGAAGTAATGGTACGACACGAAGACTTGGCTATAGGTTTAGCCACACTCTCATACCACCTGACTCATACTCCTACATCACTGGAGCTATAATCATAATGGCACAATGGCGATCCGGGTTTCCCGGTGCCATTGTGCCACCTTAGTATTCACTAACCAACAGTCATTTTAATAATTTTTGCTATCAATTAATACCATGTAATCTCTGCTCAATGCACTTTTGATTGGTTTTATCTATCTCATTTTATTTTATTATATTAATTTTCTCATTTTGTATTGTTCATAATACCTTTTTAG
>CAYMKM010000033.1:0-10145 GCA_964390985.1 uncultured Clostridia bacterium
TGGGCCCACTTGACAAAATTCTAGGTATGATTCCTGGGCTTTCCGGAAAAAAAGAGTTAAAAGATGACCTTGTAGATGAAAAACAGATCAATAGGGTAGAGGCCATTATCCAAGCCATGACCAAAAATGAGAGGGCAAATCCTTCTATTCTTAATGGCAGTCGTCGACTGCGCATAGCAAAAGGCAGTGGCACCAGTGTACAAGAGGTGAACCGCTTATTGCGACAATTCGAGAATATGAAATCGATGATGAAAAGGTTCGGCGGGCTACAGCGGGGCCGTCGCCGCTCTTTGAGTAACCTTTTCCCATAAAAGCTACTGCGAGTCCCTGTGCTCGCCGGCTACATTCATGATAAAACGCGGAGGGAAGAAAAATGGCAGTACGAATTCGTCTTAAAAGAATGGGCGCCAAAAAACGGCCCTACTACCGCTTGGTAGTGGCTGATGCGCGCACCGCAGGTTCCGGCACCTATATTGACGATGTAGGTAGCTACGATCCTATTGCTCAACCCGCACAAATTAATGTAGATGCTGAAAAGGCGCGCCAATGGCTGCAAAAAGGAGCACAACCATCTGACGCCGCCCGTCGATTGCTGGTGAAAGCTGGTGTGCTGGCACCAACTCATGTTGCCGATAACCAGTGACGCCCATCAACAGTGTCGCTAACAACGACCGGGAGGGGAGTAGTTTGCAAGAACTGGTTGAGTATATTGCTAAATCGTTGGTAGATAATCCCGAGGCTGTTCAAGTGCGTACAGTAGTCGGCGAGCGCTCAATCATGTATGAGTTGCGGGTCGATTCTACCGATATGGGTAAAGTGATAGGGCGGAAGGGCAAAATTGCCAAAGCAATACGCACAGTGGTGAAAACAGCCCATAGCCGCAGTGGAAAACTTATCCATTTGGAGATTTATGAATAGCTATGGATGTAGAATGGGTGGTAATTGGTTTAATTGTGGCTGCCCACGGTGTAAAAGGTGAGGTACGGGTTCGTTCATTGAGTGATTCACCTAACCGCTTCACCAATTTACGTCAGTGTTATCTGCGTAATAACACTGGTGAAGTAAAACCTTGCCGCATCCGCTCAGCTAAAATAATAAAAGGAATGTATGCATTAGGTATAGATGGCGTAAACAGCAGAGACGAAGCCGATAGTTTGCGTGGCTGCGAGTTGGTTGTAACCCGCAACGATGTCGGTCCGTTGCCAGAGGGCAGTTATTATGTGTTTGATATTGTCGGTCTGCGTGCTGTTACCCCAACTGGTTCACTGCTAGGGCACGTTAAGGATGTACTCAATAATCCGGCTAACGATGTGTATGTGATACAACGCCCTGGTAAGCCCGATTGCTACATTCCAGCGATTAAGCAGGTTGTGCGGGAGATAAATATACCGAGCGGACACATAGTAATTACACCCTGGCCGGGCATGATCGACGATGAAGGGGAGCAATCTTTGTGAGAATCGATATCCTCACGTTGTTTCCTGCCATGTTTGCCGGCCCGCTAGGAGAGTCAATGGTCGGCCGGGCACGACAGCAGGGGCTAATAGATATTCGCTTGTGGGATATTCGCGAATTTGCCACCGATAAACACCGTACCGTAGACGACACACCCTACGGTGGCGGTCCGGGTATGGTGATGAAGATTGAACCACTGGCCGCCTGCTTAGATCATGTTTTAGGTGATGATGAAACACCAGTGTTGGTTACCTCGCCCCAAGGCCAACTACTTACACAAAAACGAGTAACAGAATTGGCTGCTTATAGGCGTTTACTAGTTGTGTGTGGGCATTATGAGGGGATTGATGAACGCTTACACCATCTTTATAATACAGAGGAGTTCTCCATTGGTGATTATGTGGTTACTGGTGGCGAGCTACCAGCTATGGTATTAGTAGATGCTGTCAGCCGTTTTGTACCTGGTGTGCTTGGTCAGCCAGAATCGGCAACAAGCGACTGTTTTGCCGATGGGCTACTTAAGCATCCAAATTATAGTAAACCAGAGTTATTTCGCGGAGCACGAGTACCTTCAGTATTGCTTTCTGGGCATCACGAAGAGATTCGTCGTTGGCGACGGCAACAATCTTTACTACGCACCGCTTGTCGTCGACCCGATTTACTTGCTCTGGCACAATTGACCGATGAAGACCGTCAGTTACTGAAAGATATTTGTTTGTAATAAGGGAGGTAAACGTAAATGGACCTGGTTCGCCAGTTAGAAACGGAGCAATTACGCCAAGATGTGCCCGATTTCGGCCCGGGTGATACAGTTCGTGTGCATGTGAAGGTAGTTGAGGGCGAACGTGAGCGTATTCAAATTTTTGAAGGTGTTGTCCTCAAACGCACAGGTGGTGGAATTAACGAGACATTTACAGTACGTAAGATATCCCAGGGAATAGGTGTAGAACGTACTTTCCTCATCCACTCGCCCAAGGTACCCAGGGTTGAGGTAATGCGGCGGGGCAAAGTTCGTCGCGCTCGTTTGTACTATTTGCGCGGCCGAGTGGGCAGAGCAGCTCGAATTCGCGAAAAGCGCTAATCGATGCGGAAAATATTTTGGTAAGGTAGGGAGTCTTATGGCTCCCTACCTATTAATGGGAGGAAAAGCCCGTGGCAGACATAAGGTCGGAAATTCGCGAGTACGCAGAGGCCTTTGGCATTGCTATTATCCTGGCCTTATTAATTATTACTTTTATTGCCCAATCGTTTTTGGTGCATGGGGTATCCATGGAACCAACCCTGCATAACGGTGAGCGTTTAATGGTTGATAAAGTGACCTACCGCTTCCGACCTCCTCACCGCGGTGAGATCATCGTCTTTCGTTATCCAGCTAATCCACGCAACAAATATATTAAGCGCGTAATGGGCTTGCCCGGCGATCAAGTTGAGGTACGCCATCATGTTGTATATATTAACGGTCAAGCGTTGGATGAGCCTTATATTAACGGGCCCACATATAACGATTATGGTCCGGTAGTAGTACCCAAAAACACCGTATTTGTGTTGGGCGATAACCGGAATTTGAGTGCTGATAGCCGTATGCCCGATGTGGGGCCGGTGCCGTATAAGAATATCGTGGGCCGGGCCTTCGTTCGTTTTTGGCCATTGACGCGCATTGGTCTAGTACGTGTTCCGGCACAATTTGTTGAAGAAGAGCTATAGCATGGAGCATGCCATCACACAGGAGTTAGCAGAAATATTTCCGGGCGGAGTACAATGGTTCCCTGGACACATGGCTAAAACCAAAAGGGAGCTTTCGCAGTTATTAAAATTAGTCAATGTTGTTATTGAAGTTGCCGATGCCCGTGCCCCATATAGTACCCGGCAACGCGACTTGCCTAGTTTAACAAAGGGCAAAAAACGCATTTTAGTTCTGAGTAAAAGTGATCTGGCTGATGCAGGAAATAATACACGCTGGTTAAATGCCTTGCGGCAAAGCGGTCAACAAGTATTCATGGTAGATGCCACACGCAGGGTTGGCATTTCTGCATTACTTCGACATTTAGGCAAAACAAAAGGTGTACGAGCCTTAGTAGCAGGCGTGCCCAACACAGGTAAATCAACTCTCATTAACAGCGCTTGTCGTCGTGCGGCCACCCGTACCGGCGCTATCCCAGGAATTACGCGCAACGTGCAATGGTTGCAAGCCGTACCTGGAGTGGAGTTTCTCGATAGTCCCGGCTTGTTATGGCCAAAAATAGATGACTTGTTGCAAGGCCTAAAATTAATATGGATAGGTAGCATAGGCGCTAATGCTTATCCGCCGCTCGAGGCCGGGCTGGCTTTAGCTTTATATCTCAACCATTTTTACCCTGATATGTTAACTGGCCGATATGGATCAATGGTTGCCAATTCAAAACCACATGCTGTTTTAGAAACCATCGGTCGACAACGAGGTGCGTTAGCAGCCGGGGGTGTGGTAGACTTAAACCAAGCCGCTACAATTTTACTAACTGAAATGCGCCAAGGTCGTCTAGGCCGCATAACGTTGGATGAACCTCCAGGTAAAGCCGTGATATTGTGAGAGCAAAAAAGCTACATCAAGCTAAACAGGCGATAATGCTGATGGAGTACGATGCCGCCTTACGGGTTGCAGGACCTTATTCATTGTTAGCTGGTGTAGACGAAGTAGGTCGGGGGAGTATGGCGGGGCCTTTAGTGGCTGCTGCCGTTATTATGCCTGACCGCATATGTTTACATGGACTCGATGACTCTAAAGCTCTTAGTAACACTGAACGACAATGTGTTGTCCGGAAAATCACCCAAACCGCTTTATGCTGGTCGGTTGCCTTTGTACCAGCTACCTATATAGATGAATATGGCCTCACGGCGGCTAACATGTCCGCCATGCGCCAAGCGGTCACCTCTTTGCGTTTGCAACCCAATTTAGTATTATCCGATGGCTACCTTATTCGCAATTGTCCCTTTGCTAACTCTGCCTTGGTGAAAGGTGACAGCATTTCGCAAGTGATTGCGGCTGCCTCATGCCTAGCAAAAGTAGTGCGAGACCAATGGATGCAGCACTTAGGTGAACATGAATATCCGGGTTACGGTTGGGAACGAAACGCTGGTTATGCTACCGCTGAGCATAGGTACGCTTTGAAAACCATGGGAATAACGCCTGAACACCGCCAACTGTTTTTAAGAAAGCTATTTAGCGACCAAATAACATCAAAGGATGATGCAGAATGCAGTCAAGGAAGACTCTCGCTTTTCGGGTAAGTGCTCTCTCGGCACACGCTCAGGGTAAACACGCTGAACAATTGGCAGCTGCTCACCTCAAAAAGCAAGGTTACAAAGTACTTACCTGTAATTTTCGTTCTCGTTTCGGGGAGATCGATTTGGTTTGTTTAGATAAGAATACACTTGTGTTTGTTGAAGTACGTCAGCGTCGCTCATCTTCTGCCGCCGCGGCTAGCATTGATAAGCATAAAATGCGGCGTTTAATAAAGACAGCCAACTATTACCTGTATAAAAACGAAGTATCCGCGCCATGCCGTTTCGATGTAGTGTGTATAGGCCCGCTTACCGATCATCCACATATAGCATGCTGGCACATAATAAACGCCTTTAATTTGAGTGATGTCAATTATAGCTGAAAAAAGGTACCCAACGCTAATAGCTCGAAATAGCATTCAGCCAACCGTGAGGGCACGTAAAGGAGACCTTTCGCGGTGTTAGCACGAGTGTTCACAGTTGGATTACACGGGTTAGAAGTGTACCCACTGGCTGTTGAGGTAGATCTAGCTAACGGGCTACCATTATTTAATGTGGTAGGTTTACCGGATGCTAGCATACGGGAGAGCAGAGATCGTGTGCGTGCTAGTTTGCGTAATAGTGGGTTTAAACTACCAGCCAAACGAATTGTAGTTAACTTAGCACCCGCCCATTTACGCAAAGTGGGACCTGCTTACGATCTGCCAATTGCCCTGGGAATATTATTGGCTGCTGGTTATATACCGCACACCAGTCTGGAGAAAGCTTTTTTCGTAGGAGAACTTGCTTTAGATGGTTCCTTACGGTCAGTCCGGGGGGCTATATGTATGGTAGCTGGTATGCCAAGCGCTCCCGATTTACCAAATAACATATTGTTGCCAACAGCTAACAATGCCGAGTTATCGCAACTGCCTAATCGCCATCGGGTACGGTTAGCCAACCATTTACATGAGGTTGTAGCTTGGCTAAGGGGCAATCGGAATTTACCTGCACCTGTAGTAGTGAGCAGCCCGCAGCATCAAAGCGAGCCACAGGCGGATTTAGCAGAAGTATCTGGTCAAGCAAGCGCTCGACGGGCGTTGGAAATTGCGGCGACTGGCGGTCACCATATTTTACTATCGGGGCCGCCTGGCATTGGTAAAACGATGTTAGCCACTTGTTTGCCTGGCATACTACCGCCATTATCTAGCGAGGAAGCATTAGCGGTGGCCCGTATCCGCAGTGTGGCGCAAATAGGCCATCAAGCAGAAAAATGGCTAGACCAGCGGCCCTGGCGATCACCACATCATTCAATTACGGTGCGGGGCCTCATTGGCGGGGGGAATATCCCGCGACCAGGTGAGCTACCACTGGCTCACTGTGGTGTACTGTTTTTAGATGAATTGCCTGAGTTTAACGCACAGACACTAGCTGCATTGCGCCAGCCACTCACCGATGGGTACATAACAATCGCCCGCAGTTCGGGTACAGTTACGTTCCCATCAGCAGTACAACTGGTAGCGACAGCAAACCCCTGCCCGTGCGGGTGGTTAGGTGACCCATTGCGTCAATGCACCTGCACCGAAGGCGAACTGCAGCGTTATAGGCGACGTTTAAACGGTCCTTTGATTGATCGTATCGATATGGTTGTAAATATGAGTAGGCCAACCGTAGATATCGACGATGATAGACCGGTAGAGAGCAGTGCTGTTGTACGCAAACGAGTAATAGCAGCTCGAAGACGGTTAAATGGCCTTGCCAATAATGGTAACAGTACAAAAACACGTTTGGAATTGCTAACTTCCCAAGGACGGGAGTTATTACAGGAGGCCGCCGATAAACTCGGTTTTTCCATGCGAGCGGTTAACCGCGCCGCGTCTGTGGCCAGTACAATTGCCAGCTTAGCTGGGCACAATGCAGCAACACCAGCCCATGTAGCAGAGGCTATTAGTTATCGAGTCGTTATGTAAAAGGAGCCTTAACTAATGCAAGAGCTTACTAACCATTTGCTGGAATTGATCAGAATCACCACCACACAATTACCCAGTGACATTAAAGAAGCGCTACAAAGAGCTTTAGAAAATGAAGAGACTAGCTCGAATGCAAAGCAAACTATGCAACTCATGCTCACTAATGCTAAATTAGCTTGCCAGAGCAATGTTCCACTATGCCAAGACACTGGCTGCTTAATATTCTTTGTAGACCGCCCGGCAACCTATTCGGAACGTGTGTTGCGCCAGCATATTACCACTGCTACTGCCCTAGCTACAGACAAAGCTTATTTGCGTCCTAATGCTGTTGACCCAATTTGCGGACAGAATTCGCTTACTAATATAGGTAACGGCTCACCTCAAGTCTATATGCAGGAGTGGGATGAAGATTACTTACGCATACGTTTACTGCTAAAAGGTGGTGGCAGCGAAAATGTGAGCCGTCAATACTCACTGCCCAATGCCACGTTGGGGGCTGGCCGGGATCTTGAAGGAGTACGGCGTGTTTTACTACATGCTGTGCATACAGCTCAAGGCCAAGGATGTGCTCCTGGAATACTAGGTGTTTGCATAGGTGGTGACCGTGGTCAAGGGTATCTGGAAGCCAAACGGCAACTACTACGTTCATTGCCAGATATAAACCCCATACCCGAGCTAGCTACACTCGAAAAAAGAGTTCTATCGGAAGCTAATAATTTAGGTATTGGCCCGCTCGGTTTAGGTGGTCATACAACCTTGCTCGCTGTAAAAGTGGGCGCATTGCACCGTCACCCAGCTTCGTTTTTTGTCAGTGTATCCTACATGTGTTGGCAGTGTAGGCGAGCCACCTTAATATGCCGCCCGAATGGGGATGTTGAATTTCATGAGTGAACACCAACATTTGCATTTACCGTTATCGGACGATGATGTTCTCTCGTTGCATGCTGGAGATATGATTTACTTGAGTGGAGATATTCTAACGGCACGCGATGCTGCTCATAAATACATGGTTGAACAACTAATTAAAGGTCCCAACTCAAGTGAAGCCAAGCTTCACGCTGAATTGAAGCAAATACTGGCCCGTGGTGCGCTTTATCACTGTGGCCCCGTGACACAGCGAGTTAACGATCAATGGCACATATTGTCAGCCGGTCCTACCACAAGCATGCGCGAAGAGATTTATGAGCACTTGGTAATGAAACATTTTGATGTTAGCGCTATCATTGGTAAAGGTGGTATGGGAGAACAAACCTTAGCTGCCTGTCGACAAGTACCAGCTGTCTACCTGCATGCGCCCGGTGGTTGTGCGGCGTACATTGCTAGTCATATCACTAAGGTTGTTAACGTGTATAAACTGGAATTCGGTTCGCCGGAAGCCATGTGGCATATACAAATAAACGATTTACCTCTAATGGTGACCATGGATGCACATGGTATTAGTTGGCACCAAATAGTAGCTGAACACTCAGCATCCGCTTACCAAGAAGGGAGGGGCTAGCTTGTCCACCTACACTACATTATTCGATGGGCGAAAATTACCTAAGCATCATGTGCGTTTGCAGGCCTTAGGCACTTTGGATGAGTTGATAGCAGTGTTGGGTGCACTAGCCGTACAAGCACCAGTCACTACACAAAACTGGCTGGTACAACTACAAGAAGAGTTGTTGGCGTTTGGCAGTTGTTTAGCCTTAGTTAACGATTTAGCCGATGATAGCCAACACTCTATATCGCTACAGCGATTGGAAGCGGAAATAGATCAGCTAAATGAAAATTTACCCAGCCTTTCTCATTTCATTCTACCTGGTGGTACTCCACTAGCTGCTGGATTGCATGTAGCGCGGGCTGTAGCTCGTCGTTGGGAACGTTGCTTAAGTGAGTTGTCCAGTCAGGAACCGGTATCGCCTACTGTTTTGGCCTATAGCAATCGACTATCCGATTATTTGTTTGCTTTCGCCAGATACGTCAATCATTCAGCTGGCATCTCAGAAAGAATCTGGAAAAACAAGTAGTTGGATGCTATAGTAATACTATCAGGTCACCTACCCGCATTGCCCGCCGCAGGGAGCTTCCCGGCGGTTTTTTTACTCTCTATCATCGGCCATTAGCTGGAATTACCTCCATATATCCCGGCACTAAGAACCATGCTAACAACATCCACCCAAATAGGAGGAAGCCAGTGATAGATGAGAATGCCGCCTTGCGCGTTTATACATGCCCGTTGTGCGGTGTAGATGCGCCCCACACAGTATTTGGTGAGCGTAACAACACCTTTGCCATTGTTTGCACCAATTGTCGGAACGGATCTCTGGTTTGTGGTCAAGAACTAGATTCACACCAGATGCGTTGGGAGGAGGAGCTAAAAGAGATTCTGGATACACTTGATCAACCTTGTGAATAACTAGCAAAGCCTAAAAAGCTGGACAAGGAGGAACAGCCATTGAGCATCCAAGATAAACGCACACACCAGGAACGACGAAAAGCCTGGATCGGTTTAACATTATTACCCGGTTGGGGGCCCTTAGCAGTTTGGGAAGCAGTAGGTCAAAGTAAGGACCCTGTGCCAGCATGGCGCGCACAGCGGCCATTGCTAAATGAGCATACACCAGCACAAGTGTTAGCCTACGCTAAAGAGCAAAACATCAGGGTTGTCACCTGGGACGACGATTTGTACCCTGCGAATTTACGTCGTATTAACTCACCACCACCAGTTTTGTACTACCGAGGTAGTTTGGCTCAAACTGATAATGCAGCTGTAGCTATGGTTGGTTCGCGTCGGGCCTCGCCACAAGCTATACAAGTGGCGCGCAAATTAGCATATGCCCTTGCCCAGCAGGGCATTACGATAGTCAGTGGGTTGGCAGTAGGTATTGATACTGCTGCGCATCAAGGGGCATTGGCAGGAGGGGGGCGTACACTAGCGGTACTCGGTTGTGGTGCAGACATCATATATCCTCGCAGTAATAAAAACTTAGCCCAGCAAATAATTGAGCAAGGTGCTTTACTTAGCCAATTTCAACCGAGAGTGCCGCCCAGAGCGGGGCATTTCCCCATACGAAATAGAACTATGGTCGGCTTAACTCTTGGCACAGTTGTAGTAGAAGCTCGCAAAAACAGTGGCGCACTCATTACTGCCAGGTTGGCGTTAACAACAGGCCATAAAGTTTTTATTTGCCCTAATGATATATCGCGCGAACATGCGCTCGGCTCTAATGGATTGCTGCAAGAATTCGATGAGGCTTTACATGTAGTTTTAAGCGCAGATGATATAGTGAAAGGGCTTTATGCGGAGCTTAAAGATTGCGTCACAGCGCAAATAGCAAGCCCACAGCCACTGGGTTTGGCCGCTTTCTCTACCAATTTACCAGCTGAGCAAAAAGATATAGCACGTAGCTTGTGGCATTTGTTATCAGAAGGACCATCCAGTGCAGATGAACTAGCTTTGCGTTTGCGCATTCCGTGTTCTGGAATCCGTTCATGTTTATC
>CAYMKM010000033.1:10245-14837 GCA_964390985.1 uncultured Clostridia bacterium
GGGAGGTATTTTTTTGAGCACACTGGTAATAGTGGAATCGCCAGCTAAAGCCAAAACAATAAGCAAGTTTCTTGGCCGACGTTATTGTGTAAAAGCTTCTATGGGTCATGTCCGAGATTTACCTAAAAGTAAATTCGGGGTCGATGTGGATAACGGTTTTATCCCTCATTATATTACTGTGCGTGGCCAAGGCAAAATATTGCAGGAGCTACGTACTGCAGCGCGCAAAGCCGATAATATTTTACTGGCAACTGACCCAGACCGCGAAGGTGAAGCTATATCATGGCACTTAGCGGAATCGCTTAAACTTGATAAAGATGCAGCTCAACGCATTGTTTTTCACGAGATTACTAAAGAAGCTATCCAAAAAGCGATCAAACAACCGCGCCCTCTCGATACCAATTTAATAAACGCCCAACAAGCTCGTAGGGTGCTTGATAGAGTGGTAGGTTATAAACTAAGTCCTTTTTTGTGGGCTAAAGTGAAACCCGGTCTATCAGCCGGCCGCGTGCAATCGCCTGCATTAAGACTTATTTGTGATCGCGAAAATGAAATCAAGGCTTTTGTTTCTGAAGAGTATTGGACAATAGAAGCTGCTCTCGCTAAAGATGCTAAGGATATAAGCTTTACTGCTAAGTTGCTTCAATGCGGTAGGGAAAAATGCAAAATAAGCAATCAGCAGCAATGCGCTTCATGTGCTAGTGAACTACATAAAGCTCACTATACTGTTAAAAATGTCACTCGCAGTGAGCGGCAGCGTAAGCCGCCGGCACCCTTTACCACTAGCACTTTGCAGCAAGAGGCGGCCCGACGTTTATCATTCACAGCACGGCGTACAATGAGTGTTGCTCAGCAATTGTATGAAGGCCTTGATTTAGGCCAAGCGGGTACAGTTGGGCTTATTACCTATTTAAGAACCGATGCAACTACTGTATCGAGTGTGGCTCAATCCGAAGCACAACAATACATTGACCAAAACTATGGGCCTGAGTTGCGCCCGGTTAAGCCTCCCAAATATAAAACGCCGGTTGGAGCACAAGCGGCTCACGAAGCTATTCGTCCTACCAGCGTTTGGCGTACACCAGCCAGCGTAAAGCAATACCTTAGCCGCGATCAACATTTACTATATAAGTTAATTTGGACGCGCTTTTTAGCTAGCCAAATGAGACCAGCGATTTTCGATACTGTCGTAGTTGATATTATAGCTACCTCTAGCGAAACAACAAATGAGTATCTATTGCGCGCCAACGGCTCTACAATGCGGTTTGCTGGCTTCATGAGTATATATAATGAACAAAATGACGATGAAAATGCCTCAGAGGATGAGCGGACAACTACTCTACCTGAATTGGAGAGTGGTGCCCAATTAGTTTTAAAGGATCTACAACAACTGCAGCATTTCACCCAACCACCACCGCGTTATACCGAGGCAATGTTGGTAAAATCATTGGAAGAGCTTGGTTTAGGTCGTCCCAGTACATACGTGGCCATTATAGAAACCCTATCGCGGCGCGGATATGTAATAAAAGAGAATAAACGCTTTGTACCCACCGAGTTGGGTATGGTAACAGTAGATTTGTTGCGGGAGCATTTTCCCGATGTTGTGGATGTAGAGTTTACCGCCCACATGGAAAACAAACTAGATAAGGTAGAAGAGGGCGATGTAGACTGGATACAAATGATGCAGGAGTTTTACGAACCCTTCAATGATTCGTTAACAAAAGCTCACGCCTCGGCATCCGAAGTACAAATTAAAGAAGAAGTAACCGATGAGGTCTGCGAGCAATGCGGTAGAAATATGGTTGTGAAGTGGGGACGTTTTGGTAAGTTTCTCGCTTGCCCTGGGTACCCCGATTGCCGAAACACGCGACCTATTCTGACCACAATCGGGGTAAAATGCCCAAAATGCGGCGCTGATATTGTAGCTAGGAGATCGAAACGCGGGCGTCCTTTTTACGGTTGCAGTAGTTATCCACAATGTGATTTCACAAGCTGGCAGCGGCCTGTTAACCAACCTTGCCCACAATGTGGAAGCTATATGGTGGAGCGTAATAGCCGGAAAAGCGGGTTAGAATGGGTCTGCTCGGTAAAAGAGTGTCAGCATGTGCAGCCAGCGGTGGAAACGGTGGAAACCTGAAAGGTCAGGTGAAGTGCATGTTTCATGCGACGACAATCGTGGCTGTCCGCACTCGGCAAGGCTTGGCTATGGCCGGCGATGGGCAGGTTACTTTGGGTGAACACACCATAGTAAAACATACGGCCCGTAAAGTCCGTCGCCTTAATGAGGGGCGGGTGTTAGCCGGTTTTGCTGGAGCTGCTGCAGATGCTTTTGCCTTGTTTGAAAAGTTTGAGGCCCGGCTAGCCGAACACCACGGCAACTTATTGCGGTCAGCGGTAGAAATGGCAAAAGATTGGCGTACAGACCGTGTGTTACGCCAATTGCAGGCCTTGTTGATAGTGATGGATCAACAGACTCTATTGGTGTTATCCGGAACAGGGGAGATCATTGAACCCGATGACGGTATAGCTGCCATTGGTTCTGGCGGCCCATACGCTCTAGCAGCTGCCCGTGCTCTTGCGCGCCATACCAACATGTCCGCCGTCGATATTGCCCGCCATGCGTTGTTGATTGCCTCAGAAATATGCATATATACGAATGACCAAATCGTGGTGGAGGAACTCTAAACGTACATTGCCAGGAGGTAATGAGCGTCATGACCGAACTTACGCCACGGCAAATCGTGGCAGAGCTTGATCGCTACATTGTAGGCCAAAGTCAGGCCAAAAAAGCGGTGGCTATTGCTATGCGCAACCGATACAGACGCCGCCGATTGCCCGATGAGTTGCGCGACGAGGTTGCACCCAAAAATATCTTGATGATTGGCCCAACCGGTGTGGGTAAAACAGAAATTGCTCGCCGCTTAGCCCGTCTGGCTAACGCACCCTTTATTAAAGTAGAAGCTACCAAGTTCACAGAGGTTGGCTACGTTGGTCGCGATGTAGAGTCTATCATCCGCGACTTGGTGGAGATAGCGCTGCGCATGGTAAAACTAGAGCAAATGGATCTGGTACGTGACAAAGCTGATAAATTGGCAGAAGAACGTCTACTAGCCGCTTTATGCCCAACTCCGGCGCGCCCACAGGCAACTAATCCTTTTGGCAGCCTCTTTGGTTTTACCCAACAATCTACCGATGATACCCCTTCTAATGAAGAAGAAGAGAAAGCAAACCAACATGTGCAGCGTGTACGGGAACGTCTGCGCGAACAACTGCAACAAGGTCAGCTTGAGGACCGCGTAATTGAAATAGAACTAGAAGAGAATACGCCCCGCACTTTTGAAGTGATTTCTGCAGCTGGCATAGAGGAAATGGGTGTTAATTTGCAGGACCTCTTCGGTCAAATGATGCCCAAACGGAAACGCAAACGGAAGCTTAGCGTTGCTGAGGCGCGCAAATTCCTCGCTCAAGAAGAGGCGCAAAAATTGGTCGACATGGATGAAGCTGCCAGTGAAGCTGTGCGGCGTACTGAACAAGGAGGTATTGTATTTATCGATGAAATCGACAAAATATGTGGTTCCAACAATCATGTTGGTGCCGATGTCTCCCGCGAAGGGGTACAACGCGACATTTTACCCATTGTAGAGGGATCTACAGTAAATACCAAATATGGTCCTGTGCGAACAGACCACATACTATTTATTGCTGCTGGTGCTTTTCACGCTGCTAAACCCTCTGATCTCATTCCTGAATTACAAGGCCGATTTCCTATACGAGTTGAATTAAACAGCTTATCAAAAGATGATTTCAAGCGCATCCTTACTGAACCAGCGAATGCCTTAATAAAACAGTACGTAGCTTTGCTAGCTACCGAACACATTAAGCTGGAGTTTTCCGAAGACGCCATCACACAAATAGCGGCCCTAGCCGAACAGGTTAACGATCAAACAGAGAATATCGGTGCTCGGCGCCTTCACACCATTATGGAAAAGCTGCTTGAAGATTTAGCCTACGCTGCTCCGGAAGTTGGCGATCAATCTGTGCATATCAATGCCGATTATGTACGATCTCGCTTACAACCTCTAGCACAGAACCAAGATCTCAGCCGCTATATTCTTTAGATGCAAAACAAAGGAGAATGCCCCCTATAGCAGAACGTTGCACCGCTGACCAATGCCACTAGCGAAACGGGGGCAGCGCTAATGACTAACATCCTAACTAAAGCAGAAATTGATGCTTTACTGGGACGAGCAGAGCCAGATATAAACTCACACACGCATATCGATAATATATACCAACAAGCCGGCGAAGCTGTAGCTGCTTACCTGACACAGTTGATGAGTAATAACGCCAATATTTCTTTGTCGGGTGTTTATAAAACCGATAAGTATTCTTTGCACAAACGAAGTGGTTCACCGAGTAACACCTCTTTGTTAGCCACAAAAGTGTCTTTCTCTACAACAGATAGGGATCACTTTTGGATTTTGGTGCCCATAAATGTCGCCATACTTTTGGATGAACAATCAATTCGGCGCAAGATGGTGGCCATTGACTCTTTTGTATATGCCGGCTTAACTCGTGTTATTGAAGAGATA
>CAYMKM010000034.1:0-14108 GCA_964390985.1 uncultured Clostridia bacterium
CGGGCGAATTGCCTCAGCCAATAATTCGTGAGCTTGGGCTACAACTCTACCCGCTTTGCGCATGTGTTGTACTTCATTATCTGATTTTATTATGATCATTCTATTATTACCCCGTTTTGGCCACCGCCATCGCTCAACTCAATACCCATGCGCTTTAAACGCTGGATTATCTGTTGATACACTTTCTCTATAGGTTGCAGACCATTCACTGGTACCAGATTTCCTCGCTGCCGATAATAATCTACCACTGGTTGCGTTTGCGCAAGGTAAACCAACAACCTATTGCGAGCCGTCTCTTCGTTATCGTCAGGCCGTTGTAATAACGGGCCATTACACTCCGTGCAAACCGCCTGCTTGTTTCCGACCACTCGCGTCGTAGACCCACATTGACTACACACCCGTCGGTTGGCTATGCGTCGAATCGCTTCTGCCTCAGATATTTGAATGTTTACCGCTGCATCAACATCCATATTTATTTCATTCAATGCATTATCCAAGCTTTCAGCCTGCTGCACTGTTCGAGGAAAACCATCTAGCAAGAAACCTCGGCGACAGTCGGGTTGAGCCAACCTTTCTTTTACTATCGCAATAGCCAATGCATCAGGCACTAGTTCACCAGCATCAATGTAACGACGTGCTTGACGACCTAGCTTTGTATTGGAACGCATCGCTCCGCGGAACATACTTCCCGTAGAGACATGAGGGATCCGGTATTGCTCTGAGATTAATCTCCCCTGCGTACCTTTGCCAGCCGCGGGTAACCCCAGCATCACCAGTCGCATGCACGCTCTCGCCCTTCCTATTTAACAAAGCCCTCGTAATGGCGCAATAACAAATGCGCTTCTATTTGCTTCATCGTATCTAGTGCCACACCCACTACAATGAGGAGACCGGTTCCACCAAAGCTGATAAACTGCGTGGGCATACGAGTAACACTAGCCATAAGAGCCGGAAGCACTGCGATAGCCGCTAAAAAGATTGCTCCAAATAGCGTGATGCGTGTTAATACGCGATCCAAATACTCCGATGTGGGCCGACCCGGACGCAACCCAGGTATGAACCCACCGTTCTTCTTCATGTTATTAGCTACTTCTACCGGGTTAAATGTAACAGCCGTATAAAAGTAGGTAAAGAACACTACCAAGGCAACATATAACACGTTATGCCCGAATGTACCGTAACCTATAAACTTCGTCATACCACTAACTGCTGGTACATACTGCGCTATTGTCAGCGGCAACGTGAGGATAGATGAGGCGAAGATAACAGGTATAACACCAGCCATGTTAACCCGCAACGGTATGTGAGTAGATTGCCCGCCATACATGCGGCGACCTACAACACGTTTGGCATATTGTACTGGAATACGGCGTTGCCCCTCCTGCACCATAACCACGCCAGCAATTACTACTACTGCTAAAACCATAAACAATAGCAGGCTTATAAAGCCGACATTGCCTAACCGCACACCCTGCACAGCCTGTATAAACCCGTAGGGCAAGCGCGATATGATGCTGGTAAAAATGATTAGTGAGACGCCATTACCAATACCATGCTCCGATATTTTCTCGCCTAACCACATTAAAAAGATACTACCGGCGGTAAGCGTGGTAACAATTAAGCTGAATGTAAAGATACTATTTGAGTAAAGAACATTGCCTCGTTGGGCAATAGTCGTAATGCCAATGGCTTGGACTATGCCAAGTATGACAGTACCATACCGTACCCACTGCTGTATCTTTTTACGTCCCTCAATGCCCTCTTTTTGCATCTCTTCCAATTGCGGTATCACGATCGTCAATAATTGTATGATAATTGACGCCGTAATGTATGGGTTCACACCCATGGCGAATATAGTGAAGCGACTAAGAGCACCGCCGGAGAATAGATCCAGGAAACCGAATATATTCCCCTGATCGACACCGATCATCTCTGCCAGCGCTCGGGCATTTACACCTGGTACAGGTATATGCGAGCCCAAACGATACACAATTAGAAGCAAAGCAGTATATAGGATCTTTGTGCGCAAATCTCCAATACGCAAGGCGTTGCGCAGGGCCTCGAGCACTTAGATCACCTCAATCGCGCCGCCAGCTGCGGCAATCTTTTCGGCAGCCGTCTTACTGAACGCATTAGCCCGCACAGTGACCGCCCTATTTATTTCACCCTTGCCTAGAACCTTCACACCATCTTTGTTTAGACGCACAGCGCCAGTTTCAGCTAAAAGTTCTGGTGTAACCACAGTGCCTGGTGCAAAGGTAGCTAGATCTTCTACATTAATAATGGCATATTCCTTTTTGAACGGGTAATTCTTAAAGCCGCGCTTAGGTAAACGGCGCTGCAAAGGAGTCTGCCCGCCCTCGAAAGCGGCCCCTTTTGTTCCACCAGAACGTGATCCTTGCCCTTTTTGACCACGACTGGAGGTTTTACCCGAACCAGAACCAATGCCGCGACCGACACGCTGCCGCGTTGTTCTACTTCCCTGATTTGGTCTCAATTCATGCAACCTCAACATGTGCACCCCCTCGATGGTTCGGCCAAGAACCACCTACAACTCAACTACCTCAACCAGATGGCATACCTTATTAAGCATGCCACGCACACTGGCGTTATCTTCTTTCACTACAACCATGTTCAATTTGTGCAAACCTAGCGCCCGTAGTGTATCCTTTTGATCCTTGGGACTACCAATGGCGCTCTTTTTCCAGCAAATCTGTAACTTGCCGGCCATCTGCCCAACATCCTTCCTCAAGCTATTACCCTATTTTTTTCCCCGTCAATTCTTCTACTGTTTTACCACGTAGTTGAGCCACCTGTTCCATTGTGCGCAATGAGCTTAATGCCTTCATTGTAGCCTTCACAACGTTACACGGATTAGCACTACCCAATGACTTGGTTAAAATGTCACGCACGCCGGCCGCTTCCAAAACGGCACGTACCGGACCACCGGCAATAACACCAGTACCATCTGATGCGGGCCGCAAAAGTACACGGGCTCCACTATACCTGGTCTCTACCCAGTGGGGAATGGTACTACCCACCATAGGAACTTGAATCATATTCTTCTTAGCATCGTCGACACCCTTGCGAATGGCATCAGAAACCTCTTTGGCCTTTCCCGTACCCGCGCCAACGTGCCCCCGGCCATCGCCGACCACTACTACAGCGGCAAAGCTACGTGTACGTCCGCCTTTTACAGTTTTAGATACCGGGTTGATGCTGACGACCTTCTCCTCCAGCTCACCCAGGGAGTCGGCATCAATACGCTGCATGGTTGCTACCACCTTCTCACGCTCCCTTTAAAACTCTAATCCGCCTTGGCGCGCGGCTTCTGCTAACGCCGCAACTCGACCGTGGTAAAGGTGCCCGCCCCGATCAAACACCACTTGCGTGATTCCTTTTTCACGTGCCCTTAATGCCAACAACTCGCCCACTTTACGCGCTGCTTCCGTATTTTGCGTGTTCTCCAAAACAGCACGCAACTCAGGTTCTACGGTGGCAGCTGCTACCAACGTACGCCCCTGGCTATCATCTATCACCTGCGCGTAAATATGATGCAAACTGCGATATA
This sequence comes from uncultured Clostridia bacterium, assembly GCA_964390985.1. Classification (GTDB taxonomy): domain Bacteria; phylum Bacillota; class Limnochordia; order DTU080; family DTU080; genus CAYMKM01. The sequence continues at coordinate 3,572 of CAYMKM010000034.1, forward strand.
CCGCTAGTCGTGGCCGTTGGCTGCTACCTTGAACATATTTTCGCACCCTATGGTGCCTTTTAACCCGCTCTTCATTGCGGTCTACCTTAGCCATTCTTTCTCACTCCCGGCCTAAAATCACGCGGTCACTTTACCAGCCTTACCAGCCTTACGCTTAATCCGTTCGCCAGCATACATAATACCTTTGCCAAGGTATGGTTCCGGCTGACGGACAGCACGTATTTTGGCTGCTATAGCACCTACGGCCTCTTTATCTATACCGCGTACAATAATGCGGGTGACCGCTGGTACCTCAATATCAATGCCACTGGGTGGATCTATTTCTACCGGATGGGAATAACCTACTTGCAAAACAAGCTTATCCCCCTGCTTGCTGGCCCGGTAGCCCACACCCTTGATTTCTAACTCTTTGCTAAATCCTTTGGTGACACCTTCCACCATATTGGCTACCAAGGTGCGCGTCAGACCATGTAACGCCTTATGACGCTTAACCTCAGACGGCCGAGTCACCTGGATATGCCCATCTTCAATTTGTACGGACATCTCTGGGTGCACTTGCCTTTGCAGTTCACCTTTTGGTCCTTTAACTCGTACAAGTTGCCCGTCCACCGCCACCTCCACCCCGCTGGGTATCGGCACGGGTTTTCTTCCTATTCTGGACACGAGGATCCGCCCTTTCTAGCCAGGGAGACTACCAAACGTAGCAGATAACTTCACCGCCCACGCCTTTTAGGCGTGCTTGCTTATCCGTCATTACTCCCTGTGACGTGGATAACACTGCACAACCTAGTCCACCTAGCACGCGGGGAATCTCGTCTCGTCTGGCATACACACGCAAACCTGGTTTGCTAATGCGTTTTATACCAGTAATAACCTTCCCTTTGTTGGGACCGTATTTCATAAATACCCTGATTGTGCTCTTGCTACCCTCTTCAATTACCTTATAGTCGCGGATGTACCCTTCTTCTTTGAAGATACGAGCCAGTTCCTTTTTTAAGTGTGACGCAGGTACATCAACCTGATCGTGATTTGCAGAACTCGCATTGCGAATGCGCGTCAGCATGTCGGCGACTGGGTCCGTCATCACCATGCTCACATCAACTCCCTTCGCGCTTCTACCAACTCGCCTTGGTTACGCCGGGAATTTGACCCCGATGAGCGAGTGAGCGAAAACAAATACGACACATTCTAAATTGGCGCATGTAGCCACGAGGGCGCCCACATATTTGGCATCTATTTACCCGGCGCACTTCAAACTTGGGTGCCCGTTTGGCTCTTACCATTGCTGATGTTTTGGCCACAGTTTGCCTCCTTATTTAATTGATGCCATTTTATGCAACGCGCAATGGCATCCCTAATGCCTTAAGAAGCTCAATAGCTTCTTCGTCTGTGCGGGCTGAAGTAACAATGGTGATATCCATACCCCGCACTTTTTGTACTTTGTCGTAGTTAATCTCCGGAAAGATCAACTGTTCGCGCAGGCCAAGTGAGTAGTTACCTCTACCATCGCAGCTTTTTGGCGATAGACCGCGAAAGTCGCGGATACGTGGTAATACCACATTGACCAATTTATCGAAGAACTCATACATTCTCTCGCCACGCAATGTTACTTTGGTACCAATAGACATACCTGTCCTGATTTTAAATGCGGCAACAGAGTGTTTTGCTTTGGTAATCACTGGTTTTTGGCCAGTGATGATTGCCAACTCTTCCATAGCTGCGTCTAATGCTTTGCTATCAGCAACAGCATCTCCTACACCCATGTTGACCACAATTTTCTCCAGCTTAGGCACTTGCATCACATTCTGGTAGCCAAAGCGTTGCATTAGCGCTGGAACCACTTCATTTTTGTGTTTCTCTATCAAGCGAGCCACTTGTGTGCCCCCCTTCAGCTGCCCTTAGTCGATGGCCTTGCCGCATTTTTTGCATGCACGGACCGTTTCGTTCTTGACAATTTCCTTACCGGTTTTGGTGGGTTGGTTGCAGTTGGGGCACACCAGCATCACATTTGCCACATGGATAGATCCTGGGCGCTCAATAATGCCGCCTTGTGGATTCGTCTGTGTGGGTCGGGTGTGTTTTTTAACTATATTTAGACCATCCACCACAACACGCTTCTTATTAGTATCTACCGTTAATATTTTGCCTGAGCGTCCTGCGTTCTCGCCCTTCATAACTTGAACGAGATCGCCTTTTTTCACGTGCAATTTGCTCGCCCCTTTAGCCAACTCACAGCACCTCCGGTGCGAGGCTGACAATGCGCATGAAATTGCGTTCCCGCAGCTCCCTGGCTACAGGACCAAAAATGCGCGTTCCCCGCGGCGCTTGTTGATCGTTTATGATCACAGCGGCATTCTCGTCAAAGTAAATATAAGATCCGTCCGGACGCACTGTGCGCTTTTTAGTACGCACAATAACCGCCTTCACAACTTCGCCTTTTTTGACCACGCCTCCGGGCGTTGCCTCTTTAACACTAGCTACAATAATGTCTCCTACACCGGCGTAACGGCGGCGGGAACCGCCTAATACTCGTATGCAAAGTAGCCTTTTGGCTCCGGTGTTATCGGCCACATTCAGCTCTGATTCCTGCTGAATCACCTTAGACTCCCCCTTTCCGGATGCGCAAAGCCCCGGATGCCTACAGGGCTCTCTCGAGCACTTCAACTATGCGCCAGTGCTTATCTTTCGAGAGAGGTCTCGTCTCCATCACTCTGACGCGATCCCCTGTTTTGGTATCATTAGTCTCGTCATGCGCCTTTAGCTTCACCGTCTCACGGACAGTGCGTTGGTAAAGCGGGTGTCGGACCAGACGTTCTACTGCTATAACACGCGTTTTATCCATTTTATCGGATACAACTACGCCTACACGCGTCTTACGCTCTTTGCGCTCACTTGCCTGATTCATGCTCACCCTCCTTTACGCCCGCTTGATGCCGAGTTGACGCTCGTGCATCAATGTCATTACTCTAGCTATATCTTTACGTACCACACGTACCCGCATGGGGTTATCCAGCTGCCCGGTGGCGGCCTGAAAGCGCAGGTTAAATAGCTCTTCCTTCAGGCCCGATAGCTTACTTCTCAATTCATCGCTAGTCAGATCACGCATATCTCGTGCCTTCACTCTGCGTCACCACCCGCCGCTTCTTCGGCTGCTTCTTCAGCCGCTACATCTTCACGCTTCACAAACTTCGTTCTAATAGGTAGCTTGTGTGCAGCCAATAGCATCGCTTCTTTGGCTAACTCCTCTGGTACACCACCTATTTCGAACATTACCCGACCCGGTTTTACTACTGCTACCCAATACTCGGGTGCACCTTTTCCACTTCCCATACGTGTCTCAGCAGGCTTGGCTGTAACTGGTTTATCTGGGAATATTTTAATCCAGACCTTACCGCCACGCTTAATGTGACGCGTCATGGCTATACGGGCTGCTTCTATTTGCGTATTAGTTATCCACCCAGGTTCAAGCGCCTGTAGGCCATATTCGCCTAATGCCACCGTAGAGCCACGGTACGCTTTACCCCGCATCCGCCCACGATGTACTTTGCGATGCTTAACCCGCTTGGGAATGAGCATATTTACTCTCCTCCCTCAGCAACCTTGGCCGCCGCCTTTTTCTGCGGCAGAATCTCACCTTTATAAATCCAAACCTTCACGCCAATGCGTCCGTAGGTAGTGTGTGCCTCAGCAAAGCCGTAATCGACATCGCCGCGCAGGGTGTGCAAAGGAATGGATCCTTCGTTGTTCCATTCGGACCGAGCAATTTCAGCTCCGCCCAAACGCCCTGAGACTCGCACCTTAATTCCTTTAGCCCCCGCACGCATAGAGCGTTGCTGGGCTTGACGCATTGCTCTGCGGAAAGAAATCCGCCGTTCTAACTGAAAGGCTACTCCTTCTGCCACTAGTTGGGCATCAAGGTCAGGATGCTTGATCTCAACAATATTGATCTGTACTTGTTTTCCACTTACCTTTTCTAGCTGTTTACGCAAATTATCTACTTCTGTCCCGCCCTTACCAATTACCATTCCCGGCCTAGCGGTGTGAATGGTAACTTTCACCCGATTTGCCGCTCTCTCAATATCGATGCGCGGCACACCGGCGCTGAAGAACCGCTCTTTAACGATCCGGCGAAGAGCGAGATCTTCATGGACTAGTTCGCGGTATTCTCTACGGTTGGCGTACCATTTACCTTCCCAGTCCTTAATGATTCCCAACCGCAACCCATACGGGTGTACTTTATGACCCACGCGTCGCTCCCCCTTCTGCCCTTACTCTTTTTCGCGCAAGACCACTGTAATATGGCTGGTACGTTTACGAATGCGATCGGCCATACCACGTGCGCGTGGTCTTATTCTTTTTAGAGTGGGGCCCTGGTCCACATAAACTTCGGACACCAGCATCTCGCGCGGGTTTAAGCTGAAATTGTTCTCTGCATTAGCTGCTGCAGAACGTACGACCTTCTCAACAATACCCGCCGCCCGCCTGGGCGTAAACCGTAATATGGTAAGGGCCTCGGGGTAAGACTTCCCGCGGATTAAATTTACCACCGCCCGGACTTTGGTGGGCGAGATACGCACATAACGTGCGACCGCTCTGGTTTCCATCGTACTGCCTCCCCTCATCCCTACTTGAGAGCTGTGGAACGCTCAGTATGCGCTCCGTGCCCACGGAATGTACGAGTGGGCGCAAATTCGCCTAGCTTATGGCCCACCATCTCTTCAGTAATATATACTGGAACATGCTTGCGGCCATCGTGTACAGCAATGGTATGTCCGAGCATCTGTGGGTAAATAGTAGAAGCTCGTGACCACGTTTTCACTACACGTTTCTCGCCGCTTTCGTTCATTGCTTCGATCTTTTTCAAAAGACTTGGTTGAGCCCAAGGACCTTTTTTCAGCGATCGACCCAAGTTCATCCTCCTCCCTACCGCTTGCGTTGCCGCACAATAAGCTTATCGGACTTCTTGTTCTTGGACCGTGTGCGGGCACCCAGAGTTGGCTTACCCCATGGTGATAATGGACCAGGATGTCCTATCGGTGCCTTACCCTCGCCACCACCGTGGGGGTGATCGACCGCGTTCATCACAACACCGCGCTGATGCGGGCGCTTACCTAGGTAACGCTTTTTACCCGCCTTACCCAGCTGAATATTTTCGTGTTCAATGTTGCCCACTTGCCCGATTGTAGCTTTACAAACTGCTAGCACCATGCGGAACTCACCGGAAGGTAGGCGTATTGTAGCGTAACGCCCCTCGCGAGCCATCAATTGTGCTGCTACACCTGCTGAGCGCGCTAGTTGTGCACCTTTACCTGGGTACATTTCAATATTATGAATGACTGTACCCACAGGGATATTTGTCAGTGGCAAGGCGTTACCCGGCTTAATGTCTGCTTCTGGCCCTGATACCACTAAATCGCCGACACTGATACCCAGTGGTGCTAAAATGTAACGCTTCTCCCCATCCATGTAGTGCAGCAAGGCGATGCGCGCTGAACGGTTGGGATCGTACTCAATACTAGCTACTTTAGCTGGTATGCCATCTTTGTCGCGCTTAAAGTCAATCAACCTATATCTGCGCTTTACGCCACCGCCACGGAAACGGGCAGTTGTGCGTCCATAGCTGTTGCGCCCGCCACTTGATTTAAGCGGCGCGGTGAGCGACTTCAAAGGTACCTTCTTGGTTATCTCCGAAAATGTGCTAACCGACATGCCGCGGCGGCCGGGCGACGTGGGTTTGTATATTTTAACTGGCATTTCTACTCCCCCTATAGCCCTTCGAATATTTCAATGCGGTCGCCGGGTTGCAGGGTCACAATGGCTTTCTTGCGCTCCGGGCGCCGGCCTTCGAAGCGACCCATCCTCTTCAATTTACCTATTTGTCGCATAGTGTTCACCGATACTACATGCACTTTAAATATTTCTTCGACCGCCTGCTTAATTTGCACCTTGTTAGCATCCTTGCGTACCTCAAATGTATATTGGTTTTGCTCCATGCGGTCGGTGCTCTGTTCGGTGACTACCGGGCGTAACAGTATATCTCGTGCATCCATCACGCCAGTGCCTCCTCCAGCCGCTGTACCGCAGCGCGGGTAATAACCAACTTATCGTGTACTAATACTTTATAGGCGTTGAGCGAATCGGCAGGCGACAGCCCTACACCAGGAATATTACGGGCAGATAAAGTAACGTTGGTTTGCACAACCGGCGTTACAATTAGTGCCTTGCCTGCGTTAAGGTTTCCCAAAACACGGGCCATAATTTTTGTTTTTGCTTCTTCCATAGCCAGATCTTCTAGGACGATAACCTCTCCAGCAGCGGTTTTGGCAGAAAGTGCCGAACGTAAAGCCGCTTGCCGGGCTTTTTTGGGCATTGTTTGCCGATAGTCACGCGGACTGGGGCCAAACACAGTACCCCCACCACGCCACTGCGGCGCTCTGGTGCTACCTTGGCGAGCGCGACCCGTTCCTTTTTGCCGCCACGGTTTTTTTCCACCACCAGATATTAACCCACGGGTTTTGGTAGCTGACGTGCCTTGTCTGAAATTCGCTTGATACATCACTATTGCTTGATGCAGCAATGCTTCATTCACGTCGGCCCCAAAGACCTTATCATTTAAATCGATCTCGCCCACTACCTGGCCATCTGAATTGTAAACGGCCACCTTAGGCACTGTCGGGCCTCCTCTCACATACCCAGGAACTAATTGCCGAACTTCGTGCTGTCTAAAACACAGCGATCAAGATTTATGTTTCACAGTCTCCTTGATCATTACGAAGCTCCCGTTGGCCCCGGGTACGGAGCCCTGCACCAGCAGAAGACTACGTTCCGGATCCACCTTCACTACCCGCACACCCTGCACCGTGCGGCGGACATGGCCCATACGCCCGGCCATGCGGCGATTCTTAAAGACTCTTGCTTGGTTGGTTGCTGCCAGCGAACCAACTCCACGGTGGTACTTAGATCCGTGAGTCATAGGACCCCGGCTAAAACCGTACCGTTTCACCGTTCCAGTAAAGCCCTTACCCTTGCTGGTACCGGTGACATCGACGTACTCGCCTGTGGCAAACAACGTCTCAACTCGTATTTCATCACCAGTCTGCAAGTCTTCCATAACCTTGGAATCCTCGGTACGAAACTCAACCAACTTGTGCGCAGGTACCACCTGAACAGCGGCAAAATGCCCGCGCATTGGCTTGTTAACACCCTTCAACTTTTCACCGAACCCGATTTGGACAGCAGCATAACCGTCTTTTTCGGGCGTCTTCTTTTGAACGACGCGGCAGGGACCTGCCTGGATGACGGTAACCGGAACAACGTCACCGTTATCGGTGAAAAGCTGGGTCATACCCAACTTCTTTCCCAATATGCCCTTCGGCATCTTGATCCCCTCTTTCTCCATCGCCTACCGGAGGCTGGCTATAGTTTGATCTCGATGTCGACGCCTGCCGGCAGATCGAGCCGCATCAGCGCATCCACTGTTTTGCCTGTGGGTTCCAAAATATCGATCAGACGTTTATGCGTGCGCATCTCAAACTGCTCGCGAGAATCTTTGTGCACGTGCGGTGAACGCAACACCGTAAAAACATTCCGCTCTGTTGGCAATGGTACCGGACCTGATACTAGAGCGCCTGTACGCTTTGCTGTCTCTACTATTTTTTCAGCGGAATTATCCAGTACTTCATGATCAAATGCTTTTAACCGGATACGAATCCTTTGCTTCGCCAACATTAATCCTCCTCATCGCCCGATTGGCGGGCCTGCTCCACGAAAATTACCTGCCATCTACAGCAGCAACCTCTCGCTTCATCGCCCTTCCCCGCCGCCAGTATCCGCTGGTAGGCAACCAGCGACCTACTGGCCTTACTTTAGAATCTTAGTAATAACGCCAGCACCTACTGTGCGGCCACCCTCACGAATAGCGAAGCGTAGGCCTTCCTCCATCGCGATGGGGGTAATCAGCTCAACCGTAAATGTGATGTTATCGCCTGGCATAACCATTTCGGTTCCTTCAGGCAAGGTAACTACACCAGTTACGTCAGTGGTACGGAAGTAGAACTGTGGACGATAACCCTGGAAGAAGGGGGTATGACGACCACCCTCACTTTGGCTGAGAATGTACACAGAACACTCAAAACCAGTGTGCGGTGTAATTGTACCCGGCTTAGCCAGTACTTGACCACGTTCAATCTCGTCGCGATCTACACCACGTAGCAACACACCAATGTTGTCGCCAGCTTCGCCGCGATCGAGCAATTTGCGGAACATCTCGACGCCAGTGGCAACGGTTTTACGAGTCTCTTTGATACCGACGATTTCCAGCTCGTCGCCTACTTTTACCACACCGCGCTCTACACGACCAGTACCTACGGTACCACGGCCAGTAATGGTAAATACGTCTTCGACGGGCATCAAGAACGGCTTGTCAACAGCGCGAGTCGGTGTCGGAACGTAGCTATCGACAGCGTCAATTAGCTCCTTGATCTTCTCGCACCACTCGCCAGGAGTACCGGTAGCTAGTTCTTCATTGGCCTTCAGCGCTGAACCAGTGATAATGGGAATATCGTCACCAGGGAACTCGTATTGGTTAAGCAGGTCGCGAACTTCCATTTCAACCAGTTCAATAAGTTCCGGATCATCGACCATATCAGCCTTGTTCAAGAACACTACAATGGCGGGTACGCCTACCTGACGAGCCAAGACAATATGCTCACGGGTCTGAGGCATTGGGCCATCAGCTGCAGATACAACCAAAATGGAACCGTCCATCTGGGCTGCACCAGTGATCATATTCTTAATATAGTCTGCGTGTCCGGGGCAGTCTACGTGGGCATAGTGCCGATTGCCGGTTTCATACTCCACGTGTGAAGTATTGATTGTGATCCCACGGGCCTTCTCTTCCGGAGCTGCGTCAATCTCCTCATACTTCATGGCTTTAATTGAAGGATTAGTTACAGCCAAGTATGTGGTGATTGCTGCTGTAAGAGTTGTCTTACCGTGGTCGACGTGACCAATTGTACCCACATTTACGTGCGGTTTTGTCCGCTCAAACTTTTGCTTGCCCATCTTACTCTTCCTTTCTGCGAAAATGCTACTGGCCGATTCCGACCCTGCGTGAGCCTTTGCTCAAAACTCCCGGTTAACTATTTTTTCGGCAATGGAAGCCGGTACTTCCTCATATCGACCAAAAAACATGGAGTATACTGCTCTACCTTGAGTGGCCGACCGTAAATCGGTGGCGTAGCCAAACATGGCAACTAGTGGCACCATGGCTCGCACTACCTGAGCATTACCACGGGTTTCCATTCCTTCAATGTGACCGCGCCTGGCATTCAAATCACCTATAACATCGCCCAAAAATTCTTCTGGCGTTACAACTTCAACGCGCATTACCGGTTCTAACAATACTGGGTCTGCCCGTTGGAAGCCTTCTTTGAATGCTATAGATCCGGCGATTTTGAAAGCCATTTCTGATGAGTCTACTTCATGATACGAACCGTCTACCAATGCCACTTGCACATCCACCACAGGATAACCAGCTAGCATACCATTTTGCATAGCTTCTTTTACGCCGGCCTCTACAGCGGGAATGTACTCTTTGGGGACAACACCGCCAACGATGCGATTTTCAAATGTAAACCCTGCTCCAGGTTCATTAGGTTGCATTTCCAACCATACATCGCCGTACTGGCCACGTCCACCACTTTGACGTATAAACCGTCCCTGTATTTTAACCGGTTTGCGTATAGTCTCCCGATAAGCCACCTGCGGCTTACCTACTGTACCTTCCACCTTAAACTCTCGACGTAGCCGATCAACTATAACCTCCAAATGGAGCTCGCCCATGCCAGATATTATAGTTTGGCCCGTCTCCTCGTCTGTGTGTACCCGGAAGGTGGGGTCCTCTTCTGCCAACCGCTGCAAGGCAAGACCTAGTCTATCTTGATCAGCCTTGGTATGAGGCTCCATGGCTTGATCAATAACTGGCTCAGGGAAGATAAGCTCTTCTAGCATCACCGGATTCTCTTCAGAACACAGTGTATCACCGGTAGTGGTCATCTTGAGCCCTACTGCAGCTACAATATCACCAGAATAGGCTGTGTCAATATCCTCCCTATGATTGGCGTGCATTTGCAGGATGCGGCCCATGCGTTCCCGCTTACCCTTACTGGAATTATAAACATAAGTACCGGAGTGCAATACGCCAGAGTAAATACGGAAAAATGTAAGCTTACCTACATAGGGATCTACCATAATTTTAAAGGCCAACGCTGAAAAAGGTTGATCATCGCGCATAGGCAACATAATCTTATTTTTTTCAGCGTCGTGAGTCTCCACTTCACCAATATCCTCGGGTGATGGCAAATAATCTACAATGGCATCAAGTAGCATCTGCACACCCTTGTTTTTAAAAGAAGAGCCACATAGAACCGGTATCATTGTAGTAGCTAAACATGCCCGGCGAATAGCTTGACGCAATGTAGATACATCTATTTCTTCATTATCCAGATATTTAATCATGAGCTCTTCATCTAGCTCA
>CAYMKM010000035.1:0-11086 GCA_964390985.1 uncultured Clostridia bacterium
AATCGCGATTTAGTTGTTTGTAAACCTGGCATAGATAATCAGCAGTGAGCGGTTCGCCTTGTTCAACAGTCTCATGAATGATTTTTTCGAACTCAGCAAACATGGTTTGACGGTAAATAGTGGTGCGAAAACCTTCCATTTGGTGGTTAATGAGGTACATACGCTTTTGACGATCGGAGGTAACCTTTAGTAGGTAGTGCATAAGTAGGTTTTCATTTACGGTAGAAGCCACTTCTGCCAAGAAAAGTGTGTAGCCAGCATAAACATAAGGTTGGTTCTGGTTAGAATAATAGGTATGCATGGCATGTCCCAATTCATGCGCCAGCGTAAATACGTTATCTAGGTTATCTTGATAGTTAAGCAGAACATATGGGTGAACACCATAAGCACCCCAAGAGTAGGCACCCGATGTTTTTCCTTCATTTTCGTATACATCGACCCAAGCGGAACGCAGGCCCTTTTCTAGTAATGATGTATATTCATCTCCTAGTTCTGAGAGAGCGGTAATCACGAGCTGCTGGGCTTCATTATAGGGAATCTTAATTTCAACTGAAGGCACTAAAGGTGTGTAAATATCGTACATATGCAGTTCGGGAAGGTCGAGCATTTTTTGCCGTAAGTCAACATAACGGTGCATGTAATGTAAGTTCTCGCGCACCGCTTTAATGAGGTTATCATATACGCTTATCGGTAAATTATCGTTATCGAGAGCACTATGTAAGGCTGATTCATACTTGCGTATGCGGGCGAAGCAGCAGTTATTCTTGACGCTGGTGTTTAACGTAGAGGCTAAGGTGTTGCGTTGCTTTTCGTAACTGGAATATAAAGCCGCAAAGGCATCGCAACGCACTTGGCGATTCTTTGACTCTAACAATTGAGCATAGCGTCCCTTAGTGACTTCCACTTGGTGGCCATTCTCATCTGTGATAGTGGGATATTTCATATCTGCGTCATTGATCATGGTAAAAATGGTAGCTGGTGCTTGTGCCACTTCCGATAGCTGTGCTAGCAGCATCTCTTCTGCGGGTGAAAGAACATGTGGTTTCTGTCGAATAAGGTCGGCTAACGCATGACGATATATTTGCAGGCCAGGTTCTGTGCTGATAAACTGCTGGAGAGTTTCGGTAGGAATGGCTAGTATTTCCGGGTTCATAAAGGCAAATGCGCTACGCACTTGGGTGAGCAGCGTTTGTGCTTTATCGCTCAGTCCCTGGTAGTACGAACGGGTGTTATCTTCATCTTTGCGCATACGTGCGTAGACATACACTTTTTCTAGCTCTTGATCTACGGTATCCTGTAGACAGAGGGCTTGTAAAAGTATCCTGGCGCTGTTAGCCAATTCTCCTTCAAAATTCGAAGCGTCAATTAGCAATTCTTGAACATGTATAAAGGCGGTTTCCCAATCAGCATCTGTAGAAAACATATCTTCCAGCCGCCATTTGTGTTCAGCAGAGATATCGCTACGCTTGGGGACGCCGTTTTTGGGAATATCTTGTGGGTTCATTAAATATAAAGGCCTCCTTGGGTTAATAATATGTATAATTTTAGATGGTGGAATAATAAAACGCGTATCCTTAATTAGCCATTCATATGGCTGCTTCCTTTGGCGGCGTTTGATGGCAGGTTATTTTAGGTAAGGGGGGTAATAGCCAGTTTCTCTTGGAGTTACGGAGCACTGGCGAAAATGAGCTATGAAACGCTGGATATGGTTTGCCGGTATAATTTTAGCTATTGTGTTTTATAAAATAACATGGCGACTGTTACTACCTTTTATGCTAGCTTTAGCCGTTGCTATTGCACTCAAACCAGTAGTTAATTGGTTGGAACGTCGTTTGCCTATTGGACGAACGGCAGCCACCATATTGGTTTTTGTTTTGGTAGCCCTGATAGGAAGCGGCATCTTCTTTTTGGCCACAGCGTCATTATTGCAAGGGGCAGCTGTATTTGTAGATAAACTACCTGAATATCAAGAGACTGTTCTGCGGTGGGTGGATGTTATAATTGCCCAAACCGGACGTTGGTTTGTGCATATACCATCTGAGGTGTTAAACGCGGTAAAAGGGAACATGAACCAAATTGTGCAAAGTGCACACCATATTCTCTCTCAATTGGGTCAAGCGGCGATAGCTTGGTTAGGTGCCTTGCCAGGTTTAGCGTCGTTGATTCTAATATCAACTTTAGCAGGTTTCTTTGTGACAAAAGACTGGGATTGGTTTGTTAGCGGTGTATTGAAGATACTACCAGATGAATGGCAACGAACAGTAGAGCAAACTGGTAGTAAGGTTGGTGATGCACTGGGGAAGTACGTTGTTGCGCAAATTATACTGATTAGCATAAGCACAGTTTTAAGCCTAATTGGTTTAGCTATAATTGGTGTTGATCGATGGTTGGCGACGGGTTTACTGGCTGGCGTACTTGATTTACTGCCAGTGCTTGGCCCGGGGTTATTGTATGTATCGTGGGCTATATACGCATTTATAATTGGTCGTCCACTTTTTGGCATCTCATTACTAATTGTATACGGGGTTGTTTCCGGAGTAAGGCAAATTTTTGAGGCGAAGGTATTAGGCGAATCATTAGGCATTCATCCGTTAATAATGATTTTCGGTTTGTACTGGGGCGCATTGCTTCTAGGTGCCAAAGGTTTAATACTAGCGCCGTTAATTTTGATCATAGCGAAGGCATACCTTGATGTGAAAAACGAACTGGAATCATGAATCAGCCCAGTTTTTGCATATGGAAGCTTCTACAGGGCAGGGTACATCGCGCAAATAGAAGCGGGCTGCCTTTTGCATTGAGTGGCTTACTTTCTCACATACGGCTTCAGCTTGGGATAAGGGAGATTCTACAAGTATTTCGTCATGCACTATTGCCACAATGTCGGCGCCAAGCAGGCGTAATTCTGGACTGAGGAGTACTAACGCCATTTTTAGTATATCAGCGCCAGTTCCTTGTATTGGTGAGTTTAAGGCGGTTGGCAGGTTACCGGGTTGCACTTGCCGCATGCGGCCGGATAAAGTCCGCACTATGCTGGCATTCTCCCTCCGTGTGCGGTTATGCCAAGCTAAAACACCCCGGTAGGCGTTAAAATAGCGGTCGCGAAAGCGTACAGCCTGCTCAAGCGTCATATCTACGCCGTATTGCTGACGGGCGTAATCTACTAACGAAGAGGCCCCCATGGCATATATTAAACCAAAATTGACCGCTTTGGCGGCTTGCCTTTCGCGTGGTTCCACTGCTGCTGGAGGTTTATCCATTAGTATGCTAGCAGTCAGGCGATGTAAATCTTCGCCTTTCCGTAAGGCAGTCAACATGCGTTGATCGCCACTTATTTGGGCAGCGATGCGCAGTTCAATCTGCGAGTAATCAGCCACTACCAGAACACGACCTGGTGCGGGTACAATACAAGCGCGATGCTCAGGGGTACGCGGGAAGCTTTGAATATTGGGGTTGGAACAGCCAAACCGACCGGTGGCGGCGGCTAACTGTGTATATGTAGGATGAATGCGCCCTGTGCGGGGGTGAATATAATCTAGGTAACCAGCCAAGGCCCTTTCATTGCTAGCTTTGCGGTATGCAATAATATGTTGTAAACCCGGGTAGCTCTGAATGTAAGGGGTTAAGGCACGGGCACTTACCCGTTTCAAAGGTAGACCACGCCCTTGTAGAAAAGCAAGCAGCTGGGCATCTGAACTCAGGTTAATTGGTGGTGTACTCCCAAATAAACTCTCAGTCTCCACCTCAAAAGCGCTGGCAAATGAATTGACAGCTTCTGCCATACGTTGACTACCTCGCTCAACCAAACTGCGTAATGCTGCTGCATCTAGGCGCAAACCAGCGTTCTCTATTTCGGCAGTGACGCGGGAACATTCGAATTCCACTTGAGCACACTTAACCAATTTAGCCTGCACCAATTTTGGAATGATCGCTTTACGCAATTCATATACCTGACGTACCGGTGCGAATTCTGGTGAAAGGTGAACACTGTTGTCCACATCTAGGTGACGGGAGACAGTTTGGTTTAAATCTGGTTCATACTGCATCTCACCCATGGCTAACAACTGATCGGCTAGCATACTATCGAATATGCGTTCTAGCACCAAGCCAGATTTCAAAAGAAAGCGCAGAGCAAACTTGGCATTGTGAAACACCTTCACTCGTTGTTTATCGGTTAACAAAGGGGCTAGTAGCTGGTTGAGACAATCGCTACCCCCTAGCGCATCAATATCCAAAGCTACTGTATTAACAGAGGTAGCCAGCATAACGTAAGTTATCTTATTTAATAGTGGGTCTGCACCTGTGGTTTGTAAACATATAGCGATCGCCGGTTCGTGGAGAGCAATTTGCTTAAATGCTTGCCAATCACTGTTTGCGCGAATCCACCCTTGCATGTTGTGTACTCCTCTCATAACTGACAATCACTTCGACGCAGGGAGCAAGACCCCCTGTGGCGAAGTGTGGTGCGCCCGCAGGGGGCAATAAAAATGAATCTATTGCGGGGGGAAAACAATGAGTGATCCTTTGCAGGAAGCTTTTGCTGAGTTGGTAGGCGATATGGCACTAGACTTGGCTACAACAACCTTAAATCCGGCTTTGACCAGCATGCATGAGAGTTGGCGAACAGAGGCAACAGAACTACGACGGCAAACTGCTGAGTGGATCTCCCGGGTGAACGCTAGCCGTCAACACATGGATGAAGTGGTAGAACGCCAGCACGAACTGGCGCAAGAGGTATACAGCACCCATGCTCGCTTGATGGATGATATGGCAGCTTTCGCTAAGGAGCGCCGAGATGCCCTGCAGTGGCAGGAGGTTGTCTCCACAAATTTAACGCGCCTTAATGAAGTACAACGTGAGCTATCGGTAGAAAGCACCCGCATAGCTGGTGTAGTACGCGATATTATTGGTGAGTTGGCTCGTTACCAAACAGAAGTAGATAAACGTTCGGAGCAGCTGGAGAATAAAGTGGAAACTCTCCTGCATGAGCAGAACGTAGCGATGAAGGATATGTGGCAAGAGGTTGCGCAATCAACCCAAGCTGCGTTATCTACTTTAAGCAAAACTAACGAAGAAACACGTATGGTAATTGGGCGGGATTTAACAGCACTCCGGCGCGAACTGCAGGAGGTAGCCACCCGCTTAGGTCGCGAATTAACAGATAGCCGCAATGCCATGCAAAATGCCAATGAACGCCGCCATAGCGATTTATCTGTGCAATTGACCTCATTGCATAATAAAGCGTTAGCTGTTTTAGCAGTAGGAGAGGCAATTATCATCGCTGCACTCGGTTATATGCTCAGCCGTATTATATAAGGCGGGAGGCGTATTACGTTGTTGGATGTAGCAAAGTATGCAGCCCGCTTATCACGGCTTTATCAGCAAACCAGCAGCAAAATAGCTGTTAAAGCAGCAGAATGTGTAAATCAGTGGGCGAATGAGTTAGCAGAAATAACTGATATAAATCTCACTGGAGCGCTGGCCACTCAACAACCAGAAATGGTTACACCAGCTGATATCCGTGCATATGTTCAAGCTCTTAATGAGGCTGGTGAGCAGGCTTTGGCGAAGGCATCTGCTAATAAAGAACAATTATCCGCTGCCCTTGCTCATCACGACCATGCACTAGACGCTTTTAACGCAGCTGCTCTTGCCCTTCATTATGATAGTGCCAAGGTACAGAACGCTATTGACGCGTATTTTATAGCTGTAAACCAAAGAGCACAGCAACTTCTCACTAAGCTAGCTGAGACACGCTATGAAGAGGATATTTACAGGCGTATGCTCACAGCCGATGTGCTAAACACTGAAGAACTGGCGGCTTTGCTTAATGAGTTAATTGCTGATTGCGTTCTTGAATACAAAAACTACTGGCAGGCGCAGGCAAATAAGCAAGATATCATTTTATTGGCTAGCCCTCCAGTGCCGTGCATCGAGGTGGCTGAGCTAGTAGAGTTATTCCTTAATCATTTCCAGCTACAATGGGAGCGCCCAAGCATGATTAAAAAAGTGATGCGGGTTTTAAGTCAGGAGCGCTTCCCAGAACAAATACAAGCTGAGGTAGCAGCCGGCCAAGTTACAGTAACTACCGACATTATGCGCAGAATGGATTTGCTTCGGGAAGAAATGGGGCAGCAGTGGGTGCTTATCGCCCAATCTAGCGTTGCTGCCTGGCTGCAAAATCGCACCGGAATGACCCAACAAATGTGTTTGCAGCAAATAGGGCTGCTAAGCGATAAGCAAAAACAACTAAATGAGTGGATTGCCAAAAAGGATGTTTGTCTGCCGGAGAGTGTGTTTATACATTGGCAAGAAGGTTTGGAACGCGTTATAGTTAGACATGTTAGCGGTAGGCTAAAGTAAGGAGAAAGGCAGGAGGAGTCTTTTGTATCCGGTATATTTGATCGGTTTGTATTTAGCCTGCGAATTAACCGCTAACATTACTGCCAGTAAGGTGACGGTGGTAGGGCCATTTGCAGTACCTGCGGCCGTGTACATCTTCACTATTACGTATACATTGCTTGATGTAATTAACCATACTCTTGGGAGCAAAGAGGCTCGGCGTGTGGTTATGGCTGGGTTTTTGGGCAATGTAGTGCTAGCTGTCTATAGCTGGTTGGCGGTGAGTGTACCACCAGCACCTTTTTGGTCGGGACAAGCAGGGTATGCCCAAGTATTGGGAGCTACACCGCGGGTGGTAACCGCTTCGCTCTTGGCTTACTTGATTTCAAGTAACATTGATGTAAGCGCCTATGCTTGGCTGAGTAAAAAAGTGGCACCATGGGCTAGGGTGATCATCTCCAACGCTTTTAGTTTAGCTGCCGATACAATGATATTCATCACCATTGCTTTTGTCGGGTTGATTCCCATTTGGCCACTGATGGTTGGGCAGTATGTAGTGAAGATGGTTGTTACCGTCATTTCTGTACCTTTAATATATTTGACTCGTTATACGCTTAAGGGAGGAACGTCATCGACATGAGCGTTTGGAAGACCGATGATGAATTGCAAGCAGCTCAAGAAGAGTATGCAAACTACTTGCGTAACCGACATAATCAAGAATGGGAGAGCATCCGTTTCGATATAGATGGCGTACAAGCTGTACGACCAGAGATCATTGAGACTTTCCCATATTGGTATGCTGGTAGCGACGCTGTTATAAAAATTTCCACTGATGAATTTGTATCTGTTTGCCCTTGGTCAGGGCTGCCTGATTTTGCCAAGTTAACTGTGGAGTATATACCTAGCGAGCGTTGCATTGAACTGAAGTCCTTAAAATATTACTTATATACCTGGCGTAATGTAGGCATGTTCTACGAACACATAATAAACAAGCTGTTGCAGGATTTAGTGCAAGCTTGTGAACCTCGCTGGATGCGGATAACAGGCGATTTCAGCGTGCGTGGAGGTTTAACAACACAGGCCCAAGTTACCTATGGGGTATACCCTGGTTAATTTTCGCTTTCAGCAGTAAAGCTGGCTGGTGGTGGTTCTACAGCTGTATCGGCCACCACTACGGCCGCTAACCAATCGTTGTGCTCTATATTACCCACCAAACGGGCATGTCGTCCGTTGTTATATGCCAATGTGCGCAAGCGATCGCTAATGGCGTTAGGCAAATCGGTTCGCAACAAGAGTTCGCGGGCTTGTTGGTGAGATAAAGCCTTAAGCAACGCTTGCTCACCATGATTATCACCTAATTGCCTTAATGTAAAGGCATCGATCACTCGTTCGCGCATTTCGCCCATAAACATGCGGCGTTCATCCGGGTGTAACTCTGGAGTCCCAAAAATGCCATATGTTAACACTTTCTCCAGTTCAGATTTATTCATTCAGTAATCACCTCATACATTCGCATACAGTACTTAATATACCCTATAAAAATTAAACAGCAACCCAGTTTACAATTGTTTTACCTGCGCTGTTGTGGAAAATCTGTGGCCTTAGGACGCCCTGCAGAGGAAAAATTGAAAGGTTCTAAAGAAAAACGAAAAAACCATAAAAGGAAATTAATGGTGCAGTCGAAAAAGCAGATCTGTACAGCAATACATATGCGCCTTGCCAAGAATCGGAGGTTAAACTATCATGCAGAAAAACGCATCCTGGATAGCTTTAACATTGTATGTGTTGCTATGTTTGACGTTAAGTGTGTCAGCGACTGCAGCAAGTGGTGAGTGGATATCTACGCAGCTAAAGCCAGAAGGTAGTTATAAAGCAGTGATGACGCCACTTAAAAAGCACTTGATAGGAACAATTAACATAGTTGATGGTGTTGGCTCTTTCCCTCTTTCCGATGTTGATGTATGCGATACGTCCGGTGTGACCATTTGGCCATCCGGTTCTAATAGCTATCGCTTTTCTATTGGTTGTGGTGCGCCGCAAGAAATCAATTTGTTCTATGTGTACCAGCATCCGGCCGACTACGCACAGACAGTCGAACTGCAGATCTTGTTAGATTACGAACCCGTGGCATTTAGGGTAGATAAAGCAGCTCCACAACGCAGCTACACCTTTACTGCCGGACCCGAATCAGTCAGATTTATACCGATAACCATTCCTGCGCCACAAAAGAAAGCGGAACTGCACGATTTGCTCTTCATCAGGAAGGAGACTGGTGATGGGCCACAGGCAGGAGATATTAGTAGTGGTAGACGCTACAGTATAAGTACGCGAATGGAGACGCATGTGCTGTTGCATGCAGCCGGTTGCTCGCCAAATCAACCTCCCTATGTTATACACAAGCTTGAGCGACAGCTCACGTTTATTGAGCGACTGAGAGCCAGCTTCCTAAAAGGAAGGTTCTACGTTTTCTCGGCGGGTATCAACAAAAAGCCGTCACCACCATGGGAAACTAACCCACTGGTAGCAACAGCCGGCAAAAAAGTAACTATCTATGTTAACTTCATCACCTCTGAGACCGGGCAATGGGCCGGGTTGTTGTTTCTCGATAATAAAGTCATCCCTCATTCAGCCAACCAATCAGCTGTGTTCTGGCAAAGCAAAGCGTACGGACTGATGACAGCCGCCTTTATTGTACAATTACCAGACCAAAAGGGCATACACACTCTAACCTTTAAAGCCTTTTGCGATGTTTATCAGACGGAGGCAAGGCTGTTTTCAAATGAGAGACAATTCCAGATTGAGCTGCGTTGACATGTTAAATTATCTTTTGCGAGCGAGACAATGGATGGGAATAACACGCTTGACTGTACACTGGATGATGCGGTCAGTTGCTTTGTGGTTGGGCGTAGCGGTGACCTTGTTGTACTCAACAGGTGCGCTGCTGCGTGAAGATACCCGCACGGGTTTTGCTATGGTCATGGGTGCGTCGGAGTTCTTCTGCATCTTTTTCCCTGTGGTCGCATGCGTAGGGGTATTACGTCTAGGCCGCCGTGATATGCGGGCTAAAGCAGTGGAGCTAGTCGCCACCCGGCCAGTATCGGCTGCTGTGATTGTTGGCGCCGATTTCGCTGCAATAGTTGTCAGTGTAATATGCGCCTGGTTGGTCGTATTAGCCGGTGGTGTGGTTCAACTGACCTTCTTAGGCGGGCGCATGTCATTTATAGAAGTGCTGTCTGCTTTGCCGTTAGGATTTATCGTCGGACCGCTTCCCGTATGCTCCTTCATGACGCTGGTGTTATGCTTGGCAGCATTACCATTAGTTGAATTTGCGGTGTTGGGAATCGCCATTATCTTATGGGCTATAGCTGCACTCAGTTTCAGTTTAGTCGGGCCGTTGGCCGCCGGTGCCACTTTTTATCCGGTAATTGGCTATGGTAGCTACATGCCCTGGCTGATACTAAATCGCGTTTATGGCTTGGCCATAGGCGGATTAGCATTTGCCGCAACAATCATCTTACGTAAACTCTACCATAACCTACTGTTGCACCGAAAATCCTTGGTTTGCGTTGCTGGTCTGTTATGCTTAATTGCCGCCATTATAATAGTGCCGCGACTAGCGAGGGCACCAGTTAAACCTGCGGATCTGCAGGCTGCTAACTCAAAAGCCATTACCGAAGCCATTCTAGCTGGCGATGCACATGGATTGGGTCCAAACTGGGACGTGGTAGCGGTGCAAGAAGGTGAAAAGAGCCTATTATTATGGGTTATTCCGGGTTATAAGGATACAGGCGAAACCTACGGTCGCCTCCTGATGCAACTCACTCCATATCTAACTGTTCTACCCGGTTTTCCGGCAATTGACCATCTGGTCATGACTCCGGTCGAGTGCAACACCCCCATCATTGGCTCGAGTTTATGTATTAGGCAGAAGAATTTTGCTAATGACCAAGCCATTTTACGATATTTATCAGCCAGTGTTGTCCGCTCTTGGTTTTTGGGGATCACTGGCGCAGATAAAGCATACGACCCGCATGACTGGAGGCCGATGGGATCTGGCATACCGGGAAATACGGGGTTTACGTTATTGTTGGAATGGGCGTTGATGACGCAATTGATCGGTGATCCGGCTGTTGTGGAAGCAGAGCAGGCGGCATGGGCTAAGAGCGAAAGGTACGCTCAAAGTATGGATGAGAACGCACGTCGTCAAAGGGCAGAAGCTAACAGCTATATCACCGCTTGTGGCGCTGAACGCTCCACCGTTAATTTAAATGAAGTTCGCCAGGCTCTGGAGCTATGGCCTAAGCTATCCCGATTATCTTTGCAGGATGTGTTCCGAGAAGGTGAAGCGATATGGTTGTCAAAAATCAACCTACAGTGAGCACAGCGCTAAAAGCAGCTATAGGGCTGGAATTTTGGTGGCAGGAAGCGCGCCGGACACTGGACTGGGCGCATTTAGGTGCCGTTGTTTTGTTGTTGGTTGCCGGCGTATCTGGCGGTCCCGCAGCAGCTGGTATCAGCGTATCCACATTAGCTCGCTGGATGGAGCAGTTGATGCCGTTGTTGGGCATATTGCTCTTTACCAATTTGTTATGTAAAGGCGGGTGCCGAGAGAGCTTGGAGCTGGCTGCCGCCCGGGGTAGCGGCGTTGCAGGCATTTTTATACGTCGCCTGATAGTAACCTACATTTTTATTTGCTGCTTTATAGCTGTTGCAATGGCGGTATACATGAATAGCCTGCCGCTAGAGA
>CAYMKM010000035.1:11186-14076 GCA_964390985.1 uncultured Clostridia bacterium
CTTAACATGCGTTTGCTCAAGCGTCCGGCACGCTTGTTTCTCAGTGATTGAAGGATGGTATGTAGACGCATAATCACGAGAGAACGAGGTGAGAGCATTGCTTATCGAAACAAACGATCTGCGTAAAACATATGGGAAAAAGGTGACAGCGCTCGCTGGTATCAACCTGTCGGTTGACACTGGCATGTTCGGCCTGTTAGGCCCCAATGGGGCTGGGAAGACGACACTAATGCGTATACTAGCCACCATTCTAGCTCCCACCAGCGGAGAAGTCGAGATTCTCGGTCTGCCTATGACGAAAGCGAAGGAAATACGGGCGCAACTAGGCTATTTACCGCAAACCTTTGGTTTTTACCCAACAGTATCAGTCTACGATACACTAAGGTACTTCGCTTCCATGGGCGGTTACCATCTATCTCGAGCCAAGACGCTGTCAGCGTTAGAACAGGTAGGTCTAGCTGAAGTCGCCTATCGCCGCGCTGGTTCACTCTCAGGTGGCATGCGCCAGCGTCTGGGTTTATGCATAGCATTAGTGGGATCGCCGCGCCTGTTGATTGTAGACGAGCCTACGGCTGGTTTAGATCCTGGGATGCGAGTAGAGTATCGCAATTTGCTCGCCTCGATGTCTAGCGAGCGGCTAGTGGTGTTGTCTACACATATAGTGGTTGATGTGGAAACCTGCTGTAGTTCGCTGGCAGTCATAAACAAAGGTAAGCTTATCTATCAGGGTAGGCCGTCCGATTTGGCACAAATAGCGCAAGGGCACACCTTTTCAACAACGGTTCCGCTAGACCAAGTACGCTCGCTCGGCAGTCGCCTGACAGCGACCGCCATTATCAACCGGGGCGATAAAGCCGATATTCGCATATTGTCCCAGACATCGGCAACCTGACCGATTCACTGAGTACAGCTAAGGAAGTAGCCGAACCTACTGTTGAGGAAGGCTACCTTTGGTTGACGTCAACGACCGAAGATTAACAGACATCAACCTCCCATTTTGTCAAATCACCAAGGATTGTTATATGATATAAAAGGTGGTAAAAAACAGTGGGGGGTTCTTGTGGCCGTGTGCAGATCATGGAATATCATAGTTATGCTATTGGTGATTTTACTCGCTTCATCAACACAAGCCCAAGATATCTCTTTGGTGGGAGATACATATCCGTCTACTGTTAGCGTTGGTTCTCAAGGCGCCGATGTAAAGCTTCTACAAGAATATCTAGCGCAGCTTAGCATCTACTCGGGTTCAATAGATGGCATATTTGGGCCAGTTACGCAGATATCTGTAAAGCACTTTCAAGCAAGAGTGTTTCTGCCTATCACCGGAATTGTTGACAATATTACGTGGCGCAATTTACGTGAAGCACTGGTTCGGCGGCCGCTAATTGTAGGCTATTATAACAGCGGTGGCATTTACGATTCTTTCCCTGTGTTGCTGGAATACGGAGATGTAATGACAGCTATAGCTCCTGCATGGTTTTGGTTGGAAAACGACGGCAACATAAACGGCAATATTGATGCGATGGCTATTCTGACCGCTCGTAAAAAGGGTGTTCGAGTGCTAGGGTTAATCAGCAATTTGCGTTACGATACCAGCACCGCTAAGGCGCAAGTGCAAGCCGTACTCCAGGATGAAACTTTTGCCCGCAAGGTAATAAGTAACATTATTTGGTTAGTAGATCGCTTTCAGCTGGACGGCATAAATTTAGATTTTGAATACGTGCGACCGCAAGATAAAACGGCATTTACCAATTTTGTCCGCAATTTGGGGGCGCAGTTACACGCGCGCGGTCGGTGGTTCACTATTAGTGCGCCAGCTAAAACAGCTGACATTGATTTTGCTAATGGATTTAATGGTGGCTTTGATTATAAGGCATTGGGGCAATATGCAGATCATCTTATGCTTATGGCGTATGATAAACACTGGGCAGGTGGTGAACCAGGCCCGGTAGCCCCATTGGATTGGGTGAGTAACGTACTCGCCTACGCTCGCAAAACAATGCACCCTTCTAAGGTGGTGTTAGCACTCAACGCCTACGGGTACGATTGGCATAGTGGTTCTGAACGTGCCCGGGCCATTACCATGCGGAACGTTAACGACTGGGCGTTGGCGAAGGGTGTGAATATTAACTGGGACTCTAATTACCTGGTTCCTTACGCGATCTATACAGATGCGCAAGGGAAAAAACGCCAAGCTTGGTTAGAGAACGGCGATAGCATCGCCCACAAAATGGAATTGGTCAGCCGCTACTCAATTGCTGGATTCGCCTGGTGGCGAATGGGGTATGAAGACCAATCGTTTTGGCACGCACTGCAAAACCGCTGGCCATACCCTACGGGCTGGAGGAGCTGAGCTATTGTACCTAGCAATGACAAGGAGGAATGCATTGCGCCGGTTGTGTATATTGAGCTTAATGCTGTGCGCTTCATTTCTAGCCGGTTGTGGTAGCAAAGATATTTCATCTAGTTCACCAGATATCGCAGGCGCTGACCTGCGTATAGCCATAATGTCCTCAGCAGATCAAGCAAAATTATTCGTTGACATTAATAATAAGGTTCGCCAGTATATGAAAAATAGTAACGTAAAAATCGCTACTTATAGGTATGCATATCCGGCAGCCTCACAACGGTATGTTAATGAAATACTAAATGATTTAGCATCTGAAGATGCTCCGGATATAATATATGTTTCAAGTCGTGCTCTAGCACAATCGTTAGATGATGCTGGGGCAATAATGGCTTTAGACAAAGTAGTAAAAGATAACATATCTGGGTTTGATATGTTGTTATACAAGTCTGCAACATTAATCGCCCGTGAACATGGACGCATCATCGGAATTCCGATTAACCTTGATCCAGTTATGGTTGCGTACAATAAAGAGCATTTCCA
>CAYMKM010000036.1:0-13751 GCA_964390985.1 uncultured Clostridia bacterium
TTGTTGCCGGGCGGCTTGCCGCCCACCATGCCCCCGGCAGGCGAATGGGTGAAATAACTAACAATGCTTACTTGGCAGCGCTAGGACGTTCGTATGAAACTGTGCTTTGATAAATTTCCTGCAAGGCAATGGTAACGGGCTTCTCAGAATCTATTTCTACTGAAGCCTGTGCTGTTCCATCCAACAACTGGCGGGCGCGGCGAGCAGCCATCACCACCAGCGTATAGCGACTGTCGGCTTTCTCCTTTAGTGAATCTAATGGCGGTTGTTTCATCATGCCACACATCTCCTAACTAAGAACTATAGCTTAAGGCTCTACCACGCGAACATTGGTATATGTGTCCGCAATACTTTACATCTTTCAGCTTGAATTATAGCCATAAGCTGGTCAGTGGCCTTGGCCAAATCATCATTTAGAATACAGTAGTCATAATCTATTACTGCTTGTATCTCGTCCACTGCCGCCTTCATACGCAGAGCAATAGACTCTTCTGTATCCATGCCTCTATTTATTATACGCTTATGTAGCTCATCTAGCGAGGGTGGCATTAAATATACAAAAACTCCAAAAGGCATTTTTTCACGAATTTGCCGGGCACCATCTATATTAACATCGGTTATAACCACATCTCCGCCTGCAATTACACTTTCTACATAGAAGCGAGGTGTACCATATAGGTGACCACAGTATTCTGCCCACTCTAAGAGCTCATGTGTATCTGCCATCTTCCGGAAGTTTTTCTCATTGACAAAAAAATAATCCTTACCTTCGCATTCGCCAGGACGTGGCGGGCGCGTAGTAGCGGAAACAGAGTACCTTAAATCCGGCATCTTTAAAAGCACTCGCTCTAGCAGTGTGCTTTTACCAGCAGATGATGGGCCGCTTAGTACGACCAAAAACCCTTCCCGTTGCACGTTTTATTTCCCCCGAAAAATCTATTAAGCACTAGGCTCATTTGTGTCGCGTGTAGATAATCTATGTGCGACTGTTTCTGGTTGAACAGCCGATAGTATTATGTGATCAGAATCGCAAATGATAACCGCTCGCGTACGACGTCCGTAAGTAGCATCTATACATCTTCCCCGCTCTTTGGCATCCTGAACGATACGCTTTATGGGAGCAGACTCAGGACTTACAATGGCTACAATGCGGTGAGCGGCAACAATATTGCCGAATCCGATGTTTATTAGTTTAATTTCCACTGTTACAAAGGTCTCCTTCCACGCGAGTTGCCGCTGCCATGCCAGCAGCGGCAACTTGCTACCCAATTAAAACCGTTCTAGCAATGCATCTATTTGCCGTTTTCCTAACCCTTGTACCCGTCGGCTCTCATGAATGCCAATTTCATCCATGATTTTGCGAGATGTTACTTTACCGATTTGCGGTAGCGATTGTAACAGATAAGCAACTCGCATTTTAGCCACTACCTCTTCGTCCGCACGAGATAATATATCCTTTAGTTCTACTTTACCGGACTTGAGGTTCTCTCTTATTTTTGCCCTACGGCTGCGCATATCTTGCGCCTTTAACAATGCTTGCCGTTTTTCCTCAGGTGTCAGTTTAGGCAACGCCATTCTTTATCACCTCCTTGTCAGTTACTCGATGTTTTGTACCTGTTCGCGAACTCTCTCTATCTCCGCCTTGATGTCAATAGCTAATTTAGCTATTATACTGTCATTCGATTTAACCGCCAGCGTGCTGGTCTCTCTATGTAACTCTTGCAAAATAAAGTCCAACTTGCGACCAACTGACCCCGACGACTGACAGGTCGCGATAAAATGGCTTACATGCGTGGTTGCGCGCACACACTCTTCCGATATACATGATTTGTCAGCGAAAATTGCTATTTCTGTGGTAAGGCGTGCTTCGTCTACTGGAGGAGAGTCTAGTAATACGTTAATTCGATCTGCCAACCGCTCCCGATATTCATCGACCACCACCGATCGCCGGGCTTGTACACTTTCTAGCAACGATTTAATTCTAGCCATACGCGGTGCTATATCTGCCCACAACCGCTCCCCTTCTGCTTGTCTCATAGCAATAAGGTTATCAATAGCAATGTGTAAGGCTTCTTTAATTACCGGGACAACTTCTTCAGGATCAGTAGGTGCCTCAACTACAGTAAAGACACCCGGGATTGCTAAAAGCGCTTCTAATGTAAATGGAATTGAGCCCACTAATTTTCCACTTTTGCCTATAGCTTCTACATATGCTGCAAGCAGGCCTTCATCCAATTTGACGGTTCTATCCCTGCTGACGAATTCCTCCATGTTTACAAATATTTCTACTCGCCCGCGGGCTAACTTTCCTTCTACTACCTTGCGCAATGTATCTTCAATAGCAATTAAGCTGGGTGGCATGCGTAGAGAAACATCAAGATAACGGCTGTTTACGGCCTTTATCTCAACTTGTACGGTACATTTTTCGTTTTGTACTATTCCCGCGCCGAAGCCGGTCATGGACATAAGCACTCGCTAATACCCCCAATAACTATCAGGCCAGTTTATCCCTATATTATCTTGCTATCCAGTTTGTGTAAACAAGAGAGCTCTATAAATGTTAGCTATCGGTAGCTATTCGCAAAACAGCGATGTGACGACGCCATTTAATTCGTAGCAATCGTAATATGCCTTCCAATACAATACTCCAGCCACTCGCTATAGCTATTAGTAGCCAATCTGCCATACTAAGGGGTGTGGTGTGAAATATATTCGCTGCAGCAGGCGAATAAATAACTGCTAATTGCATGATGAAGGAAAGGCCGCTGGCAAAAAGTAAATATGGATTGGAAAATAGCCCAATATCGAAAATAGAACGGTATTCACTGCGGCACTGGAACACATAAAGTAGCTGTGAGGTAACTAAGGTGGTAAACGCCATCGTTTGAGCCCAACCTAGCTCACCTGGCCGCATACACAATGCTAAAACAAACAATGCTACCGTACAACAACCTATTAGGCTGCCGCGCATTAATATTTTTAAATGTAATCCGTGGGCAAATACCCCCTCTTGGGGCTGGCGTGGTGGTCGGTTCATTACGTTAGTATCAGGGGGATCGACACTTAAAGCCACTGCAGGCAAACCATCGGTGACTAAGTTCATCCACAAAATTTGTATGGGTAGCAGTGGCATGGGTAGACCAGCAACCGCTGTAATAAACATGGTTAACACTTCACCCACATTGCATGCCAAGAGGTAACGAATGAACTTGCGAATGTTTTCATAAATGCCCCGACCCTCTTCAATGGCCGCCACAATAGTAACGTAGTTATCGTCGGCCAATACCATGCTGCTGGCCTCTTTGGTAACATCAGTACCTGAAATACCCATAGCTACGCCAATATCAGCCTCTTTCACAGCCGGTGCATCGTTCACACCATCACCTGTCATAGCCACAATGTGTCCGAGGTGTTGTAGACCGCGCACAATGCGCAATTTATGTCGAGGCGAAACACGGGCAAATACCGATACGCGCTGCAAACTCTTAAGGAAGTTCTCTTCATCTAATTTATCTAAGTCATCTCCGGTGAGTGCTAAAGCATTACTGCCTATCCCTAACTGCCGACCTATTGCTACTGCTGTTTGCTTATGATCGCCGGTCACCATCACTGTACGCACACCAGCTCCAGCTGCAATGCGTATGGCCCTTTTTACATCATCACGCGGTGGGTCAGCCATGGCGGTAAGTGCTATAAAAATGAGATTTTGTTCAACTAATTCTTCCTGTGGTGGGTCAGAAATAAACCCATGTGGTAATTGTCGGTACGCTAAAGCTAGTAAACGCAGAGCGTTTGCTGCCAATTCTGCCGCTTTAGCTCGCAATTGTCGTTTCTGTAGCGGGCCAAGCAACTCTACCCGGCCATTCTGCAAGATATGCGTACAGCGATCGATAATAACATCGGGAGCGCCTTTCACCACACTTCGTCTACCGTGCCAGTTCACTACTACACTCATACGTTTCCGATCAGAATCGAAAGGTAATTCAGCCAAAACAGGGTGGTCAGCGCGCAAGCGAGCGACATCAATACCCCCTTTAGCAGCCATTACCACCAAAGCTGCTTCGGTGGGATCACCTATTGCCACTGGATCCTTTTTCCCCTTATCTCTATGAAGAAAAGCATGATTGCATAATGCCCCTGCCACCAAAGCGGTCCGCCAGACTGAGTCTGCACATGGATCAATTGGTGCAGATGTATTTTGGGTGAATTTTCCTTGGCAGTTATACCCGGCACCAGAAATATGTACTTCTCTTTTTAAGTCGAGTAACGATACTACCGTCATTTCGTTGCGCGTGAGTGTACCTGTTTTATCAGAACAGATGATTGTTGCACAACCTAGCGTCTCTACTGCTGGTAGGCGGCGCACAATTGCTTTTCTTTTAATCATACGTTGTACACCAATCGCTAGGGCAATTGTGACAACAGCTGGTAAACCTTCTGGAATGGCGGCGACGGCCAGACTCACCGCCGTAAGAAACATTATGTATACAGAAGCTCCTTGTATAACGCCGGCTGCAAAAACCATACCCACTACCAGCAAACAGGCGATGACCAAAGCTTTTCCTAACTGTTCTAGTCGCAATTGCAAAGGTGTGCGTCCTTGCTCACCTTCTTGGAGCAAGCCCGCTATTTCGCCAATTTGAGTATCCATCCCGGTGGCCACCACCACGCTTTTAGCCCGTCCACGCACGATTGTTGTGCCCATGAACAGCATGTTGCGCCTATCGCCTATAGGTTCGCTACCACTTGCCTGCCAGGTAGCGTCTTTGCTTACAGGCAGTGATTCCCCGGTAAGTGGACTCTCATTTACAGCTAAAGAATAACTAATTAGCAACCGTATATCTGCTGGAACTCTATCGCCGCTCTCCAGTTCAACTATATCGCCGACAACTAGTTCTTCAGCTTTCACTGTTATTAGAACACCGTCGCGCAAGACACGACTTGTTGGCGCTGTAAGTTGCTTTAAGGCTGCCAGCGAAGCTTCGGCGCGCCGTTCTTGTATAAACCCTAATAGTGCGTTTACAATTACGATGGCTAAAATTGCCCACACATCGGCCTGTTCGCCGATGAAGGCGCTGATGCCGGCGGCCACAAGTAATATTATTACCATTAGATCTTGAAACTGGGCTAAGAACAACTGCCAAGCTGCTCTTTTGGGGTTTTCATGCAGCTTATTGTAACCGTTGGCGCGTAACCTAGCACTAGCTTCCCGCTTTGTTAAACCAATTTTAGCGTTACTGCCAATTTTTTGTAACACATTTTCCTGGCTGAGCACGTGCCATTTGTGATTTGTCATAGACTATTGTCACATCCCCAATTTAATTACGCACCTCATTTCTCATGCTTATGCTCAGCTTAAAGCAATAATGCTCCACCAGAAAGCGGAGCATCACGTCTGTAAACAGGAGAATTCTAACCCATTAGTCTTCAGAGTCTGTCAGGTTTTGTGCGGTTTTTACCCTCTTTATCCCCTCTTCAGCCGGAGTTAATTCCGGATTCAGATGCAAGGCGTACTCGTACGAATGCATGGCTTTGAGAAATGAGCTTTCAGCTTCATAAACCTGGCCAATTGCTAAATGCATATCGGCATCGAACGGTGCCAGCAAGATACCTCTTTC
This sequence comes from uncultured Clostridia bacterium, assembly GCA_964390985.1. Classification (GTDB taxonomy): domain Bacteria; phylum Bacillota; class Limnochordia; order DTU080; family DTU080; genus CAYMKM01. Next base: position 5,619 of record CAYMKM010000036.1, read on the forward strand.
TAGAGTCTTTACAGCCTGCGGTATCAAACCTGCTGATAACTGCAGCCTGCCTAAATGGTAATATGCTTGCGGCATCTCGTAATAAGGATCGTTATTAGCGAGGTCAATCACCTTTTGCATTCCGGCCATCGCTTGGTCGTTTTCCCCGTGCACTTGGGCAACCAATGCTAAACCAAAAATAGCTTTTACAGTCTCGGGATGTTTGTCAAGTACTCGCTGGTAGGCTTCCTGAGCTTTATCTAAATTACTATTGGCAAAATATAAGTCGCCAGCTAAAGTAGCTGCTTCTATACTGCCTAAATTCTCGGCCTCTGCCCACATCTCTAGAGCACGACGATGATCGCCATTAATCTGATAGATAATACCCATCATCAACCGCGATTCAACATCATTTGCATCGCGAGCTGCCGCAGTGCGAAATTGGTTGAAAGCCATGGGCATAGATTGAGCACACAACCAAGCATATCCATAATCTATGAGCTCAGAAATGGATATATCGTAGCGTGCTAATGATGTTGCACCTACAGTTAATGATATAATTAACGCCAGCAGGAGCGTACGAGTGGCTGGCAAGGCCGATGAATGACGAAACTTGATCACCTGGTTTCCTCCCTGGTGAACCCATCTTATGGTTCATTCTGTTGTGGGTTCGCTTTCATTTGAATTATATCCTGCTACATTTTAGCCTATAGAAAGAGGCGGCATAATGCCATTTGACGGTTTATTGCTGTTTAGTACGGTACAAGAGTTGCAGTGTCTGGTAAATTCCCGGGTCCAACGTATTCGTCAGTGCCAGCCCTCAGAGGTAGTTCTTACGCTGCGACAACCAGGCTATAATTATGACTTGCTGCTCTCTGCTGATCCAACTGCAGCCCGAATACACCTCACACAGCAAGATAATACCAGCCCATTGACCCCGTTCAATTTTGGCATGTTGCTGCGTAAGCATCTGGAGCCAGCGCGCTTGCTTTCCATAGAACAACGCGGTTGGGAGCGCATAGTCATTATACGTTTTGAGGCTCGGAACGAAGATGGTCAAAGGGTAGAACGCCACCTTATTTTAGAAATAATGGGCCGACACAGCAATTTACTCTTGGTTGATCCGCAAACAAATTGCATTCTCGATGGTATTCGTCACGTCAGCGCCCAACAGTCGCGCCATCGCGAAGTATTACCTGGACGCCCATATATATTGCCACCTTCGCAGGGTAAAGAAGACCCAGCTTTAATAAACCGGGAGAAATTCATGTTCCATTTGCGCCACACCCCTGCACCACAAGAGATAGCACGAAGTTTAGCACAGCACTACGATGCTATCAGCCTCGAGGGTGCTCGCGAAATCATTTTTGGCGCTGGTTTATCAGCCAATGTGACTAAACAGGAGTTATCTGAAACGGACGCTGCTAAACTATGGTCATCTTTCTCCCAGTTAATGCACCAGTTAGCAAACGGAGATATAGAACCTTGGGGAGCAGCCAACACTGATGAATTACCAGTTAGCTTCTGGATCTTCCCCCTTACGCACCTTGCTCTAGAAGGTGGAAAGTTTGCTGAAGTAAACCATTTGTTGGATTGGTATTACTCAGCTCGTCAGAAGCACGCCGCCCTTAGTAATTTGCAACAACGGTTGCGTCGGGTATTAAGCCACAATATCGAACGTTGTCAACGACGGCTGGAGCATCAGGATATAGCGTTAAAACAAGCGGCACGTGCCGATGAATTCCGCTTAAAGGGAGAATTACTATTAGCGCATTGGCAAACAGTCCCCGCTGGTGCCAAAAGTGTTCAGTTAGAAAATTATTACGAACCGAGCCAAATGGTATTGGTTGAACTGAACCCAGCATTAAACGCAAAAGCAAATGCTGATAGATATTTTCGTCGCTACCAAAAGGCGAAAAAAACAGTTGATCAAGCTCGCATTCAGCAAACCGCCGCGTCAACGGAGTTGGCATACCTAGAAGGAGTATTGCAAGCGGTAAATATGGCCACCGATATTGCTGATCTAGAAGAAATACATCAAGAAATGCAAGCACAAGGGTTAATAAAAACATCAAATGCAAACAAAAAGCGTTCTCCTGAACCAATTCGTACAGGTCACATGTGTTTTAGCGCTCCGGATGGTACGCAAATATTGGTTGGTAAAAATAATAAGCAGAATGACTTCATTACTATGTCGCTAGCCCGGTCGAATGATATTTGGCTACATGTAAAAGACATACCAGGCTCTCATGTATTAATTCGTGCACCGCAATCACTTCAACCCGATACGCTGGCGCTAGCAGCTCAGCTAGCTGCATACTACAGCAAAGCCCGATCTTCCAGTCAAGTGCCAGTCGATTATTGCTTGCGTAAACACGTACGCAAACCCCGCGGCGCCCGCCCTGGATTTGTTATCTATGATCACCATAAAACCATTTATACTACGCCCGACCCGGCCATACTAAAAAGTGCTACAAGGCGCGATGGGCAATATCGCGCCGATAATGCATACCGGCAAAATTGATCCGCTCCACGGCGGCGTATGCCTCATTGCGAGCAGCAGCTATGCTGTTACCTAATGCGGTAACGCCCATCACTCTGCCCCCAGCAGTAACTAAAGTGTTGTTGCGCCAAGCAGTGCCCGCATGGAACACAATAACACCGGGGAGTGATTCGGCTTCTTGCACACCGGTAATAGGTATGCCTACATCGTAGTTACCGGGGTAACCTTGCGAAGCTAAAACTACACAAACAGCAGCCTCATCACTCCAGCGTAGCTTAGTTTGGCTTATGTCACCTTTAGCCGCTGCCAGTAGCACTTGGGCCAAATCGCTTTTCAACCTGGGAATGAGTGCTTGGGTCTCAGGGTCACCAAAACGGCAGTTATATTCCACTACTTTCGGACCAGTTTCGTTGATCATTAAGCCAACATAAAGAGCGCCGGTGAAGGCGTCTCCCTCAGCAGCCATTGCCTCAAGAGTGGGGCGAATAATTTTGCGAGTAACATCATCCATTATTGCCGCATTGGCCACCGGAGCAGGGCTGTAGCTACCCATGCCGCCAGTGTTAGCACCCTTATCGCCTTCGAATACCGTTTTATGATCTTGAGCTGCTGGTAATAACAGATAATCTGTACCGGTGGCAATGGCATGTACACTAGCCTCTTCACCAGTTAAAAACTCTTCTACTACTACCCACTCACCGGCTTCACCGAACACTTTTTCCTGCATTATACGATCAATAGCAGACTCTACTTCTGGCCAACTAAAACAAACGCTAACACCTTTGCCAGCAGCTAAGCCGTCGGCTTTTATCACTACTGGTAAGCCAAACGAACGGGCTTTGCCTAGTGCCGTAGCTGCATTGTTACACAGGGCAAAACGTGCTGTAGGTATATTGTGCCGCGCCATTAATTCTTTGGCGAATGCTTTACTCCATTCCAACCTGGCTGCTGCTTTTCGCGGCCCGAAAATAGCTAGACCGCGACTTTGAAATTCATCGACAATACCTACAGATAGCTGCGCTTCTGGCCCTACAACAGTCAGATCAATTCCTTCGGCTTCTGCCCAATCAGCTAGTGCTTTTACACCGGCATCTTCAATATTGGTACACTTAGCCAGCTGACAAATGCCAGCATTCTTACTGGATGTCCAAATCTCGCGTACCAGCGAGCTTTTATGTAATCCCCAAGTAAGGGCGTGTTCACGACCGCCTCCGCCAATAACAAGCACTTTCATGATTTATAAACCCTCCTGGCTAAACGGTGTTTAGTGTTTAAAGTGACGGATACCGGTGAATACCATGGCCAAACCAGCAGCATTAGCAGCGGCCACTGATTCAGCATCGCGTTTAGAACCACCCGGTTGGATAATACAGCTTACTTTAGCTGCGGCAGCAGCTTTTACTACATCATCAAACGGGAAAAATGCATCTGAGCCTAACGCTGAACCTTCTGTTTTGGCTCCGGCTTGCTCAATGGCAATGCGTGCTGATAGTATGCGACTCATTTGCCCTGCTCCCACGCCAATGGTTTGTCCATTCTTAGCTAGCACAATGGCGTTGGACTTCACATGCTTTACTACCCGCCAAGCAAAGCGTAAATCTTCCCACTCTGCTGCGGTGGGTTCACGGTCGGTGACTACTTTTAATGCTGTTGGATCTAGGTCTAGTGCGTCTGCTTCCTGTACTAATAGCCCGCCACGCACTCGCTTCATATCCCACCATGGCTGCGGTGATTTTACAGGCACCTGCAATAAGCGCAGGTTTATTTTTTTACCCAATATTTCCAGTGCCTGCGGAGTGAAACCAGGCGCAATCACTACTTCGAGAAACACTTTGGACATGGCTTGAGCACAATCGGCATCCACTTCACGATTACAGGCAATAATGCCGCCAAAAATTGAAACCGGATCAGCTTCGTAAGCTTTTTGGTACGCTTCAAGCACACTTGCCCCTACTGCTAGCCCGCACGGGTTGGCGTGCTTAACCGCTACTACCGCTGGCTCAGTAAATTCGCGAATCATCTCCAAAGCTGCTGCTGTATCGGAAATGTTATTATACGATAATTCTTTACCCTGCAATTGATGGGCACAGGCTAAATTTGCATCGTCATGCTCATTTAAATCTCGGTAAAAAGCCGCTTTCTGATGCGGGTTCTCTCCATAACGCAATGACTGTTTTAACTGCAAATCTAGGTTGAAATTGGCCGGTGGAAATTCATCTGATGAGCTGGCCAAATACTTTTGTACCATGGTATCGTATGCGGCCGTATGGGCGAAAGCTGCCTGCGCTAAAGCCTGCCGCTGTTGCATTGACAGTTCACCTTGGCGCAACTGTGTTAAAACCATATCGTATTGCGCGGGAGCAACTACTACTACTACGGCAGCGTGGTTTTTGGCTGCCGCGCGAATCATGGCCGGGCCGCCGATATCGATATTCTCAATTGCTTCGGCAAAAGTAACACCCGGTCGCTTAATGGTTTCGGCAAATGGGTAAAGGTTGGAGACCACCACATCAATTGGGACGATTTTTTGCGCTGAGAGTTCCTTCATGTGCTCAGGTACATCGCGCCGGGCTAACAGGCCGGCATGAATGTTAGGATGTAATGTTTTCACCCGGCCATCAAGAATCTCTGGAAAACCAGTCACTTCACTTACATAAGTGACTGGCAAACCTGCCTGACGCAAATGCTGGTAAGTACCACCAGTAGAGACCAATTCGTAACCCAATTCGTTTAGGCCGCGGGCAAACTCGCATACCCCGCTTTTATCATATACACTGATGAGTGCTCTGCTCATAGTGAGTTAATCCTCCTCTAGCACCAAACTGCTATCATCATTAGGTGCAGCCACTATTTCACCTATTACATAACCTTGCTCGCCATTGGCTGCAATAATTTCCAGAGTACGATCCACTTGGTTGGCGGGGATAATGACCACCATAGCAACGCCCATGTTAAAGGTATGGTACATTTCGCTTTCTGCTATATTGCCTATCCTTTGCAGATAGGTGAAGATAGGCGGCACCAGCCAGCTACCTTTGTGAACTACCGGGCGTACTCCAGCTGCCACTGAACGCGGGATATTCTCATGCAGACCGCCGCCAGATATGTTAGCAATGCCGTGCACTTCAACCTGCGCCGTAAGGTCAGCCATCAGTTTGGCGTAGATACCAGTTGGTACTATTAACGCCTCGCCTAATGTGCAATTTAGTTCGGAAACAAAATCGCGCACATTCATTTTCAGTTTGTCAAAAACAATACTGCGTACTAGTGAAAAGCCGCTGCTTTGTAGGCCAGTAGAGGCGATACCCACTATTTTATCGCCAGCTTTAACACTGGAACCGTTAATTACCTGGGCACGCTCCACCACACCAACGGCAAAACCAGCTAAATCGTACTCCCCCGGAGCATACATACCTGGTAACTCGGCTGTTTCGCCACCTATTAGAGCACAACCAGCTTGTCGACATCCCTCAGCAACTCCAGCTACAATAGACTCAACAGTAACCGGGTCCATATGACCAATGCCAATGTAGTCTAGGAAGAATAAAGGATGCGCTCCCTGGCAAATTATGTCGTTCACGCAGTAGGCCACCACATCAACACCCACTGTGTCGTGTTTATTCATAGCAAACGCTATTTTTAATTTAGTACCTACTCCGTCGGTCCCGGCCACCAGCACGGGTTGCTTGTACTGAGCATTATCAAGGGCAAAAAAGCCGCCAAAAGAGCCAATGCCTTGCAACACTTCTGGCCGAAAAGTTGATTGTGTATGCTTACCAATTCGTTTTACTACCTCGTAACCGGCTTTAATATCTACTCCGGCAGCTTTATAAGTTAGCTCATCATCCATTGTGGCCAACTCCTCTCCGTATAGTCGGTTTTTGGGGTGTTCCTAGTGCATAATACCCGTTAAAGCAAGCAGCGCATAGTTGATTATTGGCCTTCCCCACCGCTTCATACAAGCCATTTAAAGATATATAGTGCAAGGTATCTGCACCAATGAGCTGCGCCACTTCAGCAGGCGTGCGCCCAGATGCTATTAGTTCGTCTTCTCTGGGTACCGCAATGCCGTAGTGGCAAGGATGACTGAATGGTGGTGCAGCAATCATCAAATGTACAGCGGTTGCACCAGCATCGCGGATCATCTGCACTGTTTGCGCAGTTGTAGTGCCCCGCACAATGGAATCTTCCACTAAAATGACACGCTTACCTGAGAGTAATGCGCTGACTGCATTAAATTTCATGCGGATTAACTGCTTGCGTATCGACTCCGAGGGTTGAATAAATGTGCGCCCTACATAGCGGTTTTTCATTAAGCCAAAATCGAAGGGAATACCTGACTCTTCAGCGTAGCCCATAGCCGCTGAGTTAGCTGATTCCGGCGCTGGAATAACAATATCCGCTTCTATATGGGCCTCCCGAGCTAATGCGCGGCCAATCTCTTTGCGCACTAAATGTACGTTTTGCCCGTTAAGGTTACTATCAGGTCGGGCTACATACAAATATTCAAATACGCAAAATGCTTCTCGGCCAAGCTTCACAACCTGTTCGGATTTCACCTCATTACCGCTGACAATCACCATTTCTCCTCGGCCTACTTCTCGCTGATAAGTAGCACCAATAGTATCGAGAGCGGCTGTTTCTGAGGCAAAAATGGTGGCTTCCCCTAAACGACCCATGCAAAGAGGGCGAATGCCAGCCGGGTCACGGGCAGCTATTAGTTTGTCCACGGTCATAAGGACAAAGGAGTATGCACCCTGCATTTTTTGCATGGCGACGGCTACAGCCTCTTCTAAAGAGACTCCTGTTTGCCGAGCCACAAGGTTAAGGATTATTTCACTGTCAGAGACTGTTTGAAAAACAGACCCTTCCTGCTCAAGTTGATGACGCAACTCATTGGCGTTAACTAAGCTACCGTTATTTGCCACCGCAACCTGCCCGTGTTGCGTAAACCCTGAGAGCGGTTGCGAATGAATTAAATCTGGCGAACCCGCGGTGGAGTAGCGCGTATGCGCTATACTAATGCTCCCGGGCATCTCGTGGAGAACGCCTCCGCCTAACACTTGGGCAATTAGGCCTGTACCTTTATGGATACTAATGCGCTCGCCATCTGAGACTGCTATACCAGCTGATTCCTGCCCGCGATGTTGCAGAGCGTACAAACCTAAGTACGTAAGCCCCGCTGCATCAGCAGGTACAGGCGAGAAAAAGCCGATAATACCGCACATTTTACCATGCCCCCTTGCCAGCGGATGTTATGAATTCGCTGGCTACCCTCTCGCCATCTAGTAATTGCGGTATTGCACCAAAATAAGCTGTGGCCAATTGCTTTAACGACCAACTAAGCTGTGTAGTTTCAGCTGCATCTTTTTCTTCCGATACCAGCTTTACTTCCAAATTATCGCCACCAACAGTGCCTAACATACTGGCTGGCACTCCGCATTGGGCGGCTAAACGGAATAAATCGGCTCCTTTTTCTTTAGGTACCGAAACAATAATGCGCGATTGAGTCTCACCGAATAACAGGGCATCGTGTCTAAATGACGCTGGCAGTTCAACCGTGGCTCCCATACCAGCCAACAAAGAACACTCTGCTAAAGCTACAGCTAACCCGCCTTCAGCAGTATCATGTGCCGAAGAGAGCAGCCCGG
>CAYMKM010000037.1:0-5406 GCA_964390985.1 uncultured Clostridia bacterium
ATTTACATAGGTGCGAGTTTCTGGTACGATGTTTAGGTAGAACCCAAGCTGGGATGCTTGTTCCTCCAGCGGCTTCGCAGCTTGTGGTGATTTACATCATTTTAGGAGGGTGCACATGCTTAGCAAAGAAAAGAAAATCACCATTATTGACGAGTACAAGCTTCACGAAGGCGATACTGGCTCACCAGAAGTACAAATCGCCATTCTCACCAACCGCATTAATACCTTATCTGAACATTTACGTGCTCACAAGAAGGATCATCACTCCCGGCGGGGCTTGTATAAACTGATTGGTCAACGTCGCGGACTCCTCAACTACTTAGAGAAAAAAGATATTAATCGTTATCGGGCACTAATTGAACGCTTAGGTTTACGCAGATAGGGGCGGGGGGGCACCCGCCCCCTTTTTATCGGACGAATGCTGTTACTGGTAGAGTAAATACTACCTGTGACTAGTGTACAGGAGGTCACCAAATATGGCTCATGTTGTTAGTATGGAGCTGGGAGGAAGAACGCTCAGCTTAGAAACCGGGCGGTTGGCCAAACAGGCTAACGCCAGCGTATTAGTTCGTTACGGCGATACAGTCGTATTAGCTACGGCTACAATGGCTGAACCCCGCCAGGGAATTGATTTTTTCCCACTGGTGGTAGATTATGAAGAGAAAAAATATGCCGTCGGCAAAATTCCCGGCGGATGGTTCCGTCGCGAAGGCCGCCCATATGAAGGCGCCGTGTTAGCTGCCCGCATTATTGACCGCGCCATTCGGCCTTTGTTCCCGGATGGTTTCCACAACGATGTACAAATAGTGACAACTGTGATGTCGGTTGATCAAGATTGCCCGCCGGAAATAGCGGCTATGATAGGCGCATCGGCTGCTCTTACCATCTCCGATATACCTTTTAACGGTCCCATCGGCGGCGTAAAGGTGGGTCGTGTAAACGGCGAGCTGGTAGTTAATCCCACGGTTGAGCAAAGTACTCTTAGCGATCTTGATTTAATTGTGGCTGGTACGCGCCAAGCTGTAAACATGGTGGAAGCGGGCGCCAGTGAGTTATCGGAAGAAACCATGCTGGAAGCCATTATGTTCGGTCACAATGTTATTCAAGGCATCATTGCTCTTATTGACCAGCTACAAACGCTAGCTGGCCAGCCCAAAATTGAGATTGAGTTGGACACTCCTTCGCCCGAAACGGACAAATGGGTGCGAGATAATTGCACCCAACAGTTGGGTGCTGCTATTCGCAACAACGATAAACAAGCACGTGAACACAACATCGTTGAAGTGAAAGAGCAAATGGCCAACGATTACATAGCCGCGTTCGGTGAAGATGCATATGCCGAGAATCAAAAAGATATTAACGACGTGTTTGATGCGATACTCAAAGAACAAGTCCGCCAGATGATTATCCACGAACGCATGCGTCCTGATGGCCGTGGTTTCAATGAAATTCGGCCGATTTGGTGCGAAGTGGGTACACTCCCCAGAGCCCATGGTACAGGCATATTTACACGCGGGCAGACTCAGGTATGCACAGTGTGTACTTTGGGTGTTAAATCAGATGAGCAAATACTCGACACGCTAAATGAGGATGAACGCAAGCGTTACATTCATCACTACAACTTCCCTGCCTACAGTGTAGGGGAAACAAGGCCGGCTCGTTCGCCGGGCCGACGTGAAATAGGGCACGGTGCTTTGGCAGAACGCGCATTGCTACCTGTAATTCCATCGGAAGAGGAGTTCCCCTACACCATTAGGCTTGTTTCTGAAGTGCTAGAATCGAACGGTTCTTCGTCGCAGGCGAGTGTATGTGGCTCCACATTAGCTTTAATGGATGCTGGTGTACCCATTAGCAACCCTGTGGCCGGAGTGGCCATGGGTTTGATAGCTGATGATAAAGGATTTGCCATACTTACCGATATTCAAGGTCTAGAAGACCACCTAGGTGATATGGACTTTAAAGTGGCCGGTACTCGCCAAGGCATCACTGCACTGCAAATGGATATTAAAATCACCGGGGTAACACAAGAGATACTAACTCAAGCATTAGAGCAAGCTCTGGTTGCCCGCTTGTTTATAATGGATGAAATGGAAAAAGTTATTGCCAAGCCCCGGCCAGAATTATCGAAATGGGCTCCGCGTATACAAACACTACAAATTCCAGTCGATAAAATACGTGACATTATTGGGCCCGGGGGTAAAATGATTCGCAAAATCATTGACGAAACTGGCGTTCAAATTGATGTAGAAGACGACGGACGTATCTTTATTGCTGCCGTAAATGCCGATGGTGGGGAGCGAGCAGTTGATTGGATTCGCAGCCTTACCGCTGAGGTTGAAGTGGGGGCAATTTACACAGGTAAAGTAACACGCATTATGAACTTCGGTGCCTTTGTTGAAGTGTTACCGGGAAAAGAAGGCTTAGTGCACATTTCAAAATTAGCGCATGAACGCGTGGCAAAAGTGGAAGATGTGGTTAATGTTGGTGACGAGGTGCGCGTTAAGGTGATAGAAATTGATCACATGGGTCGCATTAACCTTTCGCGCAAAGATCTGTTGCCACCACCAGAGAACCGCTCTGAGCGCGTTTGAGACTACAATTTACTGCATATGCTAGTAAAAGCAGGCTATAGTAGCCTGCTTTTATTTTTCGAGGGAGAAACACTGTGATTCGGGTGCGGCAAGGACGAGTGATTAACGTAATAGATGACGGTACGCATATTCAAGTGCTTACCGTCCTTTGCGGACAAAGTGAGTGTGCGGCTATTTGCTATCCGCCTTTAACGGGAGCGGCTAGTGTAGGCGATATTGTTACGCTTAACACTACTGCGGTTTGGCGTGGATTAGGTACGGGTGGGTTTCATTTTGTGATGGCTATATGTGGAATAGAGAAAGAGGTTAATAACTATGGCCATATCATGAAGGCGCGTTACACTCCGCACCAGGTACAAGTGCTTACAGTTGAAGAAGAGGCCAGTGCGCACCACCAGGTGATGCAACAAAAGTGTCATCTTAATGGTATGCCAGTAGCAGTGGCCACCCTACACAGTTTAATTGCTCCGTTCGCTGTCTATTTCAAAGCAAGAGCTAGCCAAAAAAAGTTGGCTTATATAATGACTGACGGTGCCGCTTTACCTGTAGCTTTTAGTAACCTCGTGCGTCAACTGCGCCAATTGAAGCTAATTGACGTGGTGATCACCTGCGCTCATGCTTATGGTGGTGAGCTGGAAACTGTCACTGCGTACTCTGCCTTACAGGCTGCAGCTAGTGTAGCTAAGTGCCACACCTGCATAATTGCTATGGGTCCTGGTGTGGTAGGCACAAACACCCCTCTGGGTACAACTGCGCTGGAACAAGCCCCTTTACTTGATGGAGCTGGTGCCCTAGGGGCACGCACCTTAGCAATACCTCGGCTTAGTATAACTGACGAGCGAGCGCGCCAATATGGCCTTTCACATCATTCTGCTACCGCACTGGGGATTTTAGCACAACGCCGAACCACTGTAGTGCTTCCCAAAGTGGATGGTAAGTTAACGTCGATGCTGACTGCTCAATTAGATGCAGCCAACATCAGTAAACGGCATGACCTCGTATGGGTTGAAGTTGGCGATGTAGCCGACACCCTAGATGGCGCTGGTGTGAAGGTAACCAGCATGGGACGCTCTCCTGCCAACGAACCGTTATTATTTGCTGCCGGTGCAGCCGCCGGGGAATTAGCGGCTCAATGGTGCTGCTAGACCGTTACACATATTAAGCCGAGCAGTCGCATATTATGAGACAAAGGTGGGGGAGGCCGAATTTGGTGGCAGTAAGCCAAAACATAGGTATCGGCCCATGGTTAAAATCAACCATAGCTGAGCGGGCCATTTTTTTTGCCATTATCACCGGCATATATGTTATGGGCATAATTGCGGGCGGTGTGGCTGGTGCTTCATATACTGGTAGCGCTCGTGAAGAGCTGACCGGTTATGTGCAAAATGTACTAACCGCTTTGGCCAGCAATGGGGCGGCACCAAGCAATGAGTTGCGCAGTATATTTACAAAGCAAGTGCTGCAAACTGCTGGTTTCTTATGGCTGCTCGGTTTATCTGTACTGGGAACCCCATTAATTGCTGGTGTGGTTTTTTTGCGGGGCTTTGTATTAGGATTTGCTGCTGGTTTCCTATCAGCTCAATTAGCCTGGAAAGGCGTTTTAATCTCCTTAATTACACTAATTCCTCATTTGTTACTAATCCCCGGTTTGCTGTGTGCTGCTGTTGGGGCTACTGTTTTTTCCATAAGAGCTTTACAGTTAATGCTCGGTCGCTATCAAGAAGATGGTATCGCTACACATTTAATACGGGAAGGGTCACTTGCCTTATTTGGTTGCGTGCTATTAATAGCAGGAGGCCTAATTGAGGCGTATATATCCCCGGCTATTACGGTAATGGTCAGTCGTTGTTTGTTTTAATGATATTATACAATCAGCGGGAAACGCGACTCACGTAACGAACACTTCTTTTGCGAGGTATCTTATGGCTGCTAAAATAGAAACAATCACCATATTAGTATTAGATTCAGTGGGTATTGGCGCACTTCCCGATGCTAATGCTTACGGCGATGTTGGCTCTAATACGCTAGGTAACATAGCAACCGCCTGTGGGGGCGTGCATTTACCGAACCTAGGCAGACTAGGGTTAGGTAATATCGCGCCAATTGCGGGAGTAAACCCTGTAGCCAAACCTAGCGCTGCTTTTGGGCGCATGGCCTCACTATCGCCCGGTAAAGATACCACCAGCGGGCACTGGGAGATTGCCGGAATTGTGTTAGATCGACCTTTCCCGACCTTCCCCAATGGCTTTCCCCCGCAACTAATATCCGCTTTTTCTAAAGCCATCGGTCGAGCAATTTTAGGGAACAAAGCCGCGTCAGGAACTGAGATTATTAAAGAGCTTGGCGAGTTGCATATACGTACGGGTAAGCCAATTGTTTATACTTCTGCCGATAGTGTGTTCCAAATAGCAGCTCACGAAGATGTAATTCCGGTCGAGGAATTATACTATATTTGCCGTTGCGCTCGTCAATTGCTGCAAGGCGAATATGGCGTGGGGCGGGTGATAGCCCGCCCGTTTCGTGGACAACCTGGTGGCTTTATCCGCACCGCACAGCGCCGCGATTTCAGTCTGCCACCTATACGGTCTACAATTTTGGATACACTTTGCGCTAATGGTAAACAAGTATGGGCTGTAGGTAAAATCAAAGATATATTTGCTGGTCGCGGCATCACACGCCATGCTGCCACCCACAATAACGATGAGGTAATGGCAAAAACCATATCCTTTATGCAGAGTGAACAACCACCGGCCCTCATATTTAGTAACTTGGTTGATTTCGATATGCTTTGGGGGCACAGAAACGATATAAAAGG
>CAYMKM010000037.1:5506-13592 GCA_964390985.1 uncultured Clostridia bacterium
AGGCTTTTCAACTACCTAACCCCGGCCCGGGCTGCAGTTTTTGGGGCAATTATTGGCAAGGGGAGACTCTTAGTGAACGTTTGTGAGCTCATACGCAAAAAACGCGATGGACTAGAGCTTTCATCGGCGGAAATTAATTACATTATTAATGGCGTTGCTAATGACCTTATTCCTGATTATCAAACAGCTGCCTGGCTAATGGCCGTATTCCTGCGTGGAATGAATTCAGTGGAAACAGCTGCATTAACTAAGGCCATGGTGACCTCGGGTGAACAACTGTGCTTATCGGCTATTCCGAGGATTAAAGTGGATAAACACTCTACTGGTGGGGTAGGTGACAAAACCACTTTAATTGTGGCCCCTTTAGTAGCCGCGTGTGGGGTTCCTGTGGCAAAACTATCAGGCCGTGGTTTAGGGCATACGGGCGGTACACTCGATAAACTGGAGTCTTTTACTGGCATGCGTCTTGATCTAAATGAAGCTGAGTTTATTGATCAAGTTAATAGCATAGGCATAGCCATTACTGGCCAAACAGCCAACTTAGTCCCCGCTGATAAAAGGTTGTACGCTTTACGCGATGTTACTGCTACAGTCGACAGTATTCCGCTAATTGCTGCCAGCATTATGAGCAAAAAACTTGCCGCCGGGGCAGATGCATTTGTTCTTGATGTAAAAGCAGGCCGAGGCGCATTTATGCCCGATGTGCCATCAGCTCGTAACTTAGCTACCGTAATGATTGATATTGCCCAGCATCAGGGCAAAAAGGCAGTTGCTTTAGTTACAGCCATGAATAGTCCCTTGGGCTGTGCTGTCGGCAATGCCCTGGAAGTGAAAGAAGCTATTGCTGCTCTGAACGGAAATGGGCCGCCCGATTTAATGGAAGTATGCATAGCTTTGGCTATTGAAATGTTGGTTTTGGCCAAAAAAGCAACGAACGCTACCGAAGCTCGAGCAATTATCTTAGCAGCGCTGCATAATGGGACCGCTTTAGCGAAATTGGCCAGTCTAGTACGTGCACAAGGTGGTGATCCTGCCGCTGTAGAAAACCCGAAACTGCTGCCGCAGGCGCCAATATGTCATAAGGTAACATTAGACTCCAGTGGTTACATTACCAAGGTGGATGCCCTCACAATAGGTCAGGCGACCATGCAATTGGGGGCCGGCCGTAACACCAAGGACGACCTTGTTGATCTAGCTGTTGGTGTACAACTGGTTCATAAAGAGGGAGCTTATGTGAAAAGTGGTGATCCAGTAGCCATTATTCACGCTCGCAACATTAGCTCGGCCGAAAAAGCTAGTGAGCTTGTGGCCTCCGCTTTTCACCTGGCTGCATCTTTACCAGCAACCCCGCTCATGATTCTGGACCGCATCGCCACGGAGTAAGCCCTATTTACCAGGCTTATCATATGACCACCTTCTCTGGAATAAGTATCGTTCAGGCCTTGAATGTAAGAGGAGGTTGGTAACCATGATGAACTGGCGTATGCCTAGGCGGGTGGCCTGCTTTGTTATTTTGGCCGTGACTTTCTCGGCACTCTGCCTGGCAGCCCAGGAAGCACCTCGCCTGGAGTTAACAGCCAAATCCGCTGTTCTAATGGATTATGCCAGTGGAGAAGTGCTCTTTGCCAAGGATGCTCACAAACCGCTCCCGCCAGCTAGCGTCACCAAAATAATGACCCTAGCCTTAGCCTTGGAAGCTCTGCAAGATGGCCGAGTGCAATTGGATACAATGGTGACAACCAGTCAGCATGCTGCTCGTATGGGTGGCACACAAATATGGCTCGAACCAAATGAGCAAATGTCTTATAAGGATTTGCTTTATGCCATAGCTGTCGGTTCAGCCAACGATGCGGCTGTTGCTGTTGCCGAACATCTGGCCGGCTCTTCATCAGCTTTTGTCGATGTGATGAACGCCAAAGCACGCTCGTTAGGGATGAAAAACACCAGCTTTTCCAACCCTAACGGCCTACCCCCCAGTGAATACGGTGTACCTGAGCCACACGTTTCATCAGCTTATGATTTAGCCCTCCTATCACGATGGGCTTGGAAACTGCCTTTATTCAAAGACCTGGCTTCCACGTGGGGACCAGTTGTAATGCGTGAAAACACATCGCGTCAACCGGAGTTATGGACCTTCAACAAAATGATGAAACAGTATCCTGGCATGGATGGCATTAAAACGGGTATGACAAACGAAGCTGGTTTTTGTTTGGCCGCCACCGCAGAGCGCAACAACGTACGTTTAATCGCTGTAGCTTTAGGAGCACCCACAAGTGTGGAACGGAATAACGACATAGCCAAACTATTTGATTATGGTTTCTCTCAATTGCATGCAGTGAAATTAGCGGCTGCTGGTGAGAAAATTGGTGAAATAACAATACAAAATGGTAAAGAAAATAAGGTGGCGGTGGCACCCGTCCAAGATGTAGTGGTTAGCAGTCGACGCGATCAAAAACTGGAACCTAAAACTCAGATAATTCCTGGTGCAACAAAGGCACCGATCAAAAAAGGGCAGTCAGTAGGCCAACTGGTCGTCTTTTTAGGAGAAAAAGAGGTGCTGCGCGTTAATTTGGTGGCTTTATCTAATGTAGAAAAAGCCTCCCATTTACAGATGATGCTACGCACCATGCAAAAAGCAGTTAAAGGCAAATGAACTTTTCACAACCAAATGTGTTAATTAGTGTCCCGAAAAACTTTCGGGGCACTTGTTTTTTCAAGGAGCATTCTAGTATAAGGCGAACATATTGCTACGCTTTCGAACGAGTAGTGGGAGGGAGTCGCTTGAACGTCCAGGCTGAACGTGTAGGTAGTCATCTCGTGGTGCGGATTACAGGAGAACTCGATCTACATACGGTGAACGCTTTCCGGCAAGCTATCGATCGCGAAATCGCAACACGACGTAGTAAAAACTTGGTATTGGTAATGAGCGACGTAAGTTTTATTGACAGTTCAGGTGTCGGGGCAATTTTAGGTCGTTATAAAAGCATCAAAGCGCAAGGCGGAAAAATGGTAGCTGTAGGACTACGACCCATACCCCGGCGTACACTTGAATTATCAGGTGTATTGCGGGTCATTCAAACTGCTGAGAGTGAACGGCGCGCTCTAGCACAGCTACAGGGAGGCGAAAGAGATGCAAGATAGATCAAACAATAATAATCGGGAGCATCCCGAGAACGAAATGAGACTTGAATTCCCCAGTCTGCCAGCGAACGTTCAATTTGCTCGCATGGCGGTAGCTATTTTCGCTTCCCAGCTTGATTTTACCGTTGATCAAATAGAAGAGATTAAAGTAGCTATATCAGAAGCTGTTTCTAATGCCGTCATTCATGGTTATCAAAATGCGCCTGGCCCAGTAAACATCAAGGCCCTGCTTTATTTGGACCGCCTACAGATCACGGTTTCAGATAATGGTACCGGAATTGACGACGTTAGTTGGGCCTTGCAACCAGCCCACACTACCGATGTTAACCGTATGGGTTTAGGGTTGGTGTTTATGCAAGAGTATATGGATAATCTTTGCCTTGATTCTGCTCTAGGCCAGGGAACGCGCGTCAGTATGACCAAGATGCTAGCTCCCCGCCAAGAGCACTGACGGGAGTCACCCGCCTTGGAAAGTATAACTAAGCGGGAATTACCGCCAGCCAATCTTACCCCTAATGAGACTCGCTCTTTAATAAAATTCGCACAAAAGGGCGATAAATTGGCTCGCGATAAACTAATTCAAGCCAATTTGCGATTAGTGATGAGCCTGGTCCAGCGCTATTCTGGACGCGGATACGATCAGGACGATCTTTTTCAGGTTGGATGCATAGGTTTAGTGCATGCAATTGAGCATTTTAATCTTAATTATGAAGTGCGGTTTTCCACTTATGCTGTACCCCGTATTCTTGGTGAAATACGTCGATATATCCAACAAGATCGCACAGTGAAAGTTGGCCGATATTGGCACGATTTAGCCATAAACGCCGCACGAACCCGCGATACATTAGAGCAAGAAATGGGACGTTCTCCCACAGTTTCAGAACTCGCCTCTCGCTTGGGAGTAGCTCGAGAAGAGGTGGTAGCTGCACTAGAATCTGCCGCACAGCCAGCTTCCATGGATGAATTAATTAACAAAGATGAAAGCGACCCCTGGCGGTTAAGCGATCAATTTGGTGTGGAAAGCCATGCAAGTATAATTGAGGATAATATTGCTCTACAACAGGTGATGGCAACTTTGAGCGAAGAAGAGCAGTTACTGGTTAAAATGCGCTTCTTTCAAGAGATGCGCCAAACTGATGTAGCGCAGTCATTGGGAGTCTCCCAAGCGCATATTTCACGGCTTGAACGGCGCGTCTTGTTCAAGATGCGGAGTCTATTGATTTAGTACTCCCATAATATAACTAAAGGCAGTGGGTCACTCCGTAAAGAATAGCCACAAACATAAGGACATCGCCGATACAACGCTCACATCGCAGCAGGCATTACAACAGCAAACACAAAAAGGAGATGGCCTACCGTTATGGTGATTTCCGGGGAGAAAGTCCGACTCCGTGCTATCACAGCAGCCGATTTTCCACGCATTGTCGCTTGGAGCAACGATGAAGAAGTTTCTCATTTCCTTGAAGGCGACTACCCGCTTTGTTTGGAAGATTGTCCATCATGGCTGCAGAAAGCGAAGAGCGACCGTCATAATAAACGCTTTGCCATCGTTATTAAGGATGATAACGAGTTTATAGGTGATATTGAGTTAGATCACATCACCTGGCGTAGTGGAGATGCCGAGTTACGAATCCGCATTGGAGAAAAGATGCGCTGGGATCAAGGGTATGGTACCGATGCAGTGCGTACGTTATTAGAGCACTCTTTTATGCAGATGAACTTATCACGTATTTACCTGCGAGTATTCACCTCGAATTTACGGGCTCTACGTTGTTACCAAAAAGCCGGTTTCAAAAAAGAAGGTCGCCTAGTAAGAAGATCCCCATCTGGTGAACCTCGCGAAATAATACTAATGCGCGTGCTTAAGCAAGAGTTCATGCGCGAATATACCCAAAAGCAATACTCCGCTTAAACTTGCTTCTACTGACGCTGCGATTGACTCGCAGCGTCAGTTTTTATTCTACCCTTCCGTTCGACAGGAATGGGCCTATCTGTGTCGAAGCTGACTAAAGGAAATTTTATGCAACTCCCGCTAAATCGGAGGTTGAAGCCCATGCTAGCAGCATTGTCAAAAGGCGGCCCTTTAATGGTGCCGATCCTGCTTTGTTCTGTTTTAGGCGTCGCGGTGATTATCGACCGCATTTGGTTTTTCTGGCGTACTCGCAACGATGATACTGATTTAATAGACAAATTGCGAGCACCTTTACAAAATGGGCAAAATATGGAGGCTATGCAACTGGCTCGGCAGCATAATGGATCTTCTGCAGCTGTATTAGCTGCTGGAGCCGCTTATGCTGATCGTTCACCTGCCGAGTTAAGCTCTCATTTAGAGCAAGCTGCTAAAAACGAAGTGTACCGTATGGAAAAGGGTCTTCCTATACTAGCAACAGTTATTACCATCGCGCCTTTGCTAGGTTTGTTGGGCACTGTCACTGGTATTATCCGATCTTTTAGCGTGCTCAATGATCTTCAAGGCATTGAAGGTCCTAGCCAACTTAGTATTGGTATTGCTGAAGCTTTAATAACTACTGCTGCGGGTTTAATAGTAGCCATTCCGGTATTGGCATTTTACGAATGGTTCAACTCAATTATCAACAAACGTGTTCAACGGATGAATAAAGAAGGTAACCAGTTAATTGATATTATCGCCGATGCTAGAGGTGAATTATAATGCTAGTTGAGCGGAGCAATCGGCATCCTGCTATACAAATGATACCGTTGATTGATGTGCTTTCGTTTCTGTTGATATTTTTTATGCTGTTCTCGAATTTCCGTGCTAACCCTGCGGGCATAAGTGTAGATCTCCCTTCGGCTACGCAGGCTACTACAGAGAATGTCCGCGAACTAGTAATAACCGTTGATCGTACTGGCCGCTTTTATTCAGCGGATGGTCCGTTACATAGCAGCGGAGTTACTGAGTGGATCCGCTCGAACTTAGCTAATTCGCCAAACCTAGTAGTAACCGTTAAAGCAGATAAAGAAACCGCTTATGAGAATGTTGTTTCGGCCATAGATGCAGTTCGTGCTGCTGGTGCCGAACGATTGCAATTAGCTGTAGCTATTGCATCAGAACCCCTGCATTAAACCGGAGGTGAAGTTCGTGCAAGCAACTTCAAAAAACGACCAAGCGCGCACGCTTCCTTCACTTTTTATATCACTGGTTATCCATGCTGCGCTGATATTTTTAATTCCATTTGTGGGTGCGCCACAACTTGGCCATCCCGATGCCGCTGGCGGGCCGTTAAAAGTGACGATGATCATGCCTGTAACGCCCAGTGAAATTAGTAGCATTGTTGATACCCGCATCCCGGTGCAATCAGCATCCACTAAGCCACCAGTGGTTACAGAAACTAAACCACCTGCATCGAGCAACCAGGTGCAACCTAGCAATGTTTTAACCACCTCAAATAACGTAGCACCAACGAAAATTTCCCCTGAAAAAGTAACGGATGTATCACCGGAACCTGCGCAAACTTTGCCTTCTGAGTCATCAGAAAGTAACAATGGCAACGCATTGGGGAAAAGTGGGCCACCTGAACCACCGTATGGGGGCGATGTAATTTCGTTATTTCCCCAACTGGAATTTCCCAAAGACGGTCATACATTATCAAACACAACAACTTTTACACTGATAGTAACAGTATCAGCTGAGGGCGTTTGGGAAAACGCCATAAAAATACAACCTATAAAACCGCATTATTTGGATACTTGGGCCGTAAAGGCCTCGCAGAAAGCACTGAATTATAATCGTTTAGGCGAGCCGTACGAGGTTACCGTTGGAATCACGCTCAACCCCTACACTCGTGCAGTTATTTGGGATATACCCAAAGAGAGAGTGCGCCTCCTTGGCCTTTAGTAGCAATAGACTATATAGAAGTAAAGGGAGTAGCCTGATGACCAGGAAAATGAAGCATAACACCGCACAGTTGATGTTCATTCTCGCACTGGCTGGTATGCTCATCCTGACACCACTAACTGTGTTAGCTGAATCATCAACAGTTAATTTAGCTAACGATCATATTTGCATCACGGTAAATAGCAGCGGCGAAAATACCGGTCGCTTTTCCGTAAGTACCACCGGCGGCGACCCTGACCGCGATAGCGATGATAATAAACAACTCATTTACCGTCGGCCGGATCAAGGACCCTGGACTTCGTATACCAGTGTGTTAATAGATGATGTTCCATGGGTTTATGGTGGTGTTTCCCGCGATGCTGGCGCAAATGGTCGGTTTGGTCAGGAGTTGGAAATACCTCGCATTATTGATAACAACCGCATCAGTTCTACTTGGCAGTTAGGGCCTATTTTGGTCACCCAAACTATCCGTATTGTCCGTTCTAGTACCACAGGCTTACTAGATACAGCAGCCATCGCTTATGAATTACATAATACTGATGAAGCAGAGCATCACATTGGGCTACGAGTTGCCCTCGATACCATGTTGGGAGAGAACGATGGTGCACCTATACGTGCTGGCGATCAAGCAGTGAACACCGACACCATGTTGACAGGTGCCGCTATTCCCGACTTCTGGCAAGCCTTTGATTCACTGGCCGACCCTATGGTGACAGCGCAGGGCACACTGCGTGGTGGTGAAGTGAGTACACCAGATCGAGTATATTTTACCAATTGGGGCTCTATTGCCGCACAAGTATGGGATATTGAAATAAAACCCGGACGTGATTTTACCCGTCTAGGCGAATTCGATCTAGATAGTGCCATGGCACTGCAATGGGATGCTCGCCCACTAGCCGCTGGCGAAAAACGTTTATATGTTGTTTATTATGGGTTAGGTGGTATGAGTATTTCCCCGGGTCAACTACAAATTGGTATCGCTGCGCAAAACAACCTTGTAGCTCAAGCAAATGCCGGCTTCCAGGTAGTTGCCTACATAATGAACAGAGGTAGTGGGGAAGCCCGCGATGTTGTGGCTGAGCTTAATTT